>UREB01000050.1 GCA_900546685.1 uncultured Eubacteriales bacterium
CCGGCAAGGCCCGTTATATCGGCGTTTCCAACTTTACCCCGCAACAGATGGACGAAGCGGCCAAATATTGCCCCATCGTCAGCGCACAGCCGCCGTACTCGCTGTTAAAGCGCGAGATCGAAAAAGATGTGCTGCCCTATTGCATCGAGCATGATATGGGCGTATTGAGCTATGGCTCCATCGGCGCCGGGGCATTGACCGGGAAATTCAAAGAACGCCCGACCTTTGAGGATGGAGACAAGCGCGGCGAATTCTACGAATTCTTCAACGAACAGAACTGGCCCAAGACCAAGGCCATGATCGATACGCTGGAAGAGATTGCATCCAGCCATGGCAAACCGACGGTGCACGCCGCCATCAACTGGGTCTTGAAGCAAAAAGGCATTACGGTGGCGCTGGTAGGCGCGCGTACGCCAGAGCAGGTCATCATGAATGCGCAGGCCGCGGAATGGGAGCTGACCGACGAGGAGAACGCCAAGATCGAAGCGGCTTACGCCAAGATCTTCGAATAAGAACAAGCATGGCAAAAGAACCCTTTTTTAGGGTTCTTTTCTGCCATTTGTTAGAATGGACCATCTAAGAGAGGAGTCAATGGGATGAAGTTTCGTAAACTGGGACAAAGTGATCTGAACTGCTCGGTGATAGGGTTGGGCACTTGGGGCATGGCTGGCAGCTTTTGGGGCAAGGTAGACGACGATCAAAGCATTGCGACAATCCGTGCCGGTTTGGAAGCGGGCATCAACCTGATCGACACCGCGCCAGTCTATGGCGACGGCCATTCCGAAGAAGTTGTAGGCAGAGCGCTGGAAGGCCTAAAGCGAGAGGACATCGTTTTGGCTACAAAGTGCGGGCGGTTTACCTGCGAGACGGAAAAGATCCGTCAAGAGTTGGAAACCTCTCTAAAACGGCTGAAAACGGATTATATTGACCTATATCAGGTGCATTGGCCGGATGATAAGGTGCCGTTTGAGGAAACCTTTGGCGAACTGGAAAACATGCGCAAGCAAGGGAAGATCCGGTATATCGGGGTTTCCAATTTTAGCGTAGAACAGACGGAGGAGGCTTCCAAATATTGCCAAATCGTCAGTACGCAGCCGCAGTATTCGCTGCTGGTCAGGGATATTGAAAAGGATATTTTGCCCTACTGTGTGGAAAAGAACATCGGCATCCTCAGCTATGGCTCCATCGGCGCCGGGGCATTGACCGGGAAATTTAAGGAAAAGCCAGTATTCAAAGAGGATGACGAGCGCGCATCGTTCTACACCTTCTTCCAAGAGCAGAATTGGCCGAAGACCAAGCAGATGATCGATACGCTGGAGGAGATTGCGGCCAGCCACGGCAAGCCGACGGTGCATGCCGCCATCAATTGGGTCTTGAAGCAAAAAGGCATTTCGGTGGCGTTGGTAGGCGCGCGTACACCGGAGCAGGTGCGTATGAATGCCCAGGCAGCTGATTGGGAACTGACAGACGAAGAAAACGCCAAGATCCTGCAAGCGTATGATAGGATTTTTGAATAAAAAAGAGCCCTCGGGCTCTTTTTTTATAGAATGCTTTTATTTTCGATCAAAATATGGGGATTTGCCGGAAACGGAGAGAGGGATTCCCACCACCATCTGACATTTTTCACTGGGCAGGCCAAGGCTGGCAGCTGCCTTGCCCACAGAAAACATGACGCGGCTGTCCACCCGGCAGTCGGCGGCCATGCCGACGGCTGAGCCGATGGCAATGCCGAGATCGATGGGATCATATACGCAGATGCCCTTTTGCGCTGCGCACTCAGCGCAGTTGGTATGGCGGCACAGGGCACAGCCCTCATTCAGCCCGCGCTGGTAGTATCCCGTGCCGACGAGCACGACGGCTTGGCTGGCACGGACGTTTTTGGCATCGCGGAGGAAGAAAGCATAGTCGTAATCACGGCCCAGCGTTTCCATTTGGCTGGCAAGCGTTTCAAGGTCTTCCCCCGTTAATACGCAGGTTTCCAAATGGTCGATGCCGCGGGTTTTGGGTGCGGTGCGCACGGCCGCACAGATCTGGCGAGCGGTCTGAAGGACGGCTTCCTGTTCCAAGGTTTGACTGTTGTATTTCATACAATACGCTTCCTTTCTAGCGGTTTTAAAATCAAAAATGCAAGGCAAACGCTCAGATTGCGCTTATATCGATGAGAAGCGAATTGAGCACATCCAACCGCTGCTCATCGATGATAGCGCTGGTTTGCTGTTGAATTTGCTGCCAGAGGGGATGGGCCTGCGCCAAAAGCGCGTGGCCGTCGGCGGTCAGCCTAAGCTGACAGTTGCGCGCCCCGGGCGCACGGGCATCCTCCACCCACCCTTTTTTCAATAGCTGCCTAAGATTGCGGGCCAGTGTGGAACGATCTAACCCGGTTGCATCTGACAAAACACGAATGCTGCTTTTTGGCAGACTGCGAATATGGCAGAGCAAGGAATATTGGCTGATGGTAATTTGACAGGGCGCAAGCGCGTTGTCGTATAGGCGAGTGAGCGCAGAGGCGATTCGCCGAATTTTGATACAAAAACAGGAGGGAACCTGCATAGAAGAATCCATTTTTGTACTCCCAACCGCAATTTGATGTATATACATCATAAGTGAGAAGAAAAAAGATGTCAAGCAAAAACACCCCGCTTACCGTAAGCGGGGTGCAGGATGGGGGAAATTACCGGCGCATCAGGGTAAGCATAACGGCCTTTTGCGCATGAAGGCGGTTTTCCGCCTCATCAAAGATTTCTTGGGCGTGCTGCTCAAAGATTTCTGTGGTGATCTCCTCTTCCCGATGGGCGGGCAGGCAGTGCTGTACCATGGCGTCCGGCTTTGCCACCGCCATAACAGCGCGGTTGACCTGGTATTTGCCCTCGAATTGTTTGCGGCGTTCCTCCGCTTCCCCTTCCTTGCCCATGGAGGCCCAAACGTCGGTAAAGATGACGTCAGCGTCAGCGGCAGCTTCCAGGGGGTCTTCCGTCCATAGAAACTGGCCGGGATAGGATTTGGCAAAGGAAAGCACAGCTTCATCCGGCTGATGGTTGGCGGGGGTGGCGACGGCCACGGACATGCCGGTTTTTAGGCCGCCGACGGTCAGCGAATTGGCCATGTTATTGCCGTCGCCGATAAAGCAGAGCTTAAGCCCCTGAAGGCGGCCCTTGTATTCGCGTACGGTCATCAGATCGGCCAGGACCTGGCAGGGATGGCAAAAATCCGTCAGCCCGTTGATGATGGGGATGGAACCGTACTGAGCCAGATCCTCCACCTCTTGCTGGGCATAGGTGCGGATCATGATGCCATCCAGATAACGGGACAGAACGCGCGCGGTATCCTGCACGGGCTCGCCGCGGCCGATTTGCAGATCGTTGCTGCTTAAAAACAGCGCCTGGCCGCCGAGCTGATACATGCCGACCTCAAAGGAAACGCGGGTACGGGTCGAGGATTTTTGGAAGATCATCCCCAACGACTGTCCTTTAAGGTGCGGATGGGGAATATGGTGCTTTTGTTCGTATTTCAGCTGGTCTGCCATATTCAGTAGGTTCAAAATCTCTTCTCCGGACAGATCCAGCATTTTCAGTAGATGTTGCAAGGTATCAGCCCTCCCATTGCGTCAATACCGTTTCCAGCACAGACAGGCCCTGTTCAATTTCGTCCTTGGTGATGGTCAACGGCGGAAGCATGCGCAGCTTGGTTTTTGCGGTCAGGAACAAAACGCCGTTTTCCAAGCATTTATCCACGACCTGTTTGCCGGTAATGCCGTCGTCAAAGCTGACGCCAATCATCAGACCTAGCCCGGTAACGGATTGCACATGCGGGAATTTGGCGACTTTTTCAAAAATCAAAGCGCTCTTTTCCTTGACGCCGGAGAGGAAATCGTCATCCAGGCTGTCGACAACGACATTGGCGCCGGCACAGACGATGGGGTTGGCGCCAAAGGTGCTGCCGTGTGTTCCGGCGTCCATGGTATCCATGGTTTTTTCACCAAACAGGACAGCGCCGATGGGCAGCCCGCCGCCCAGGCCTTTGGCGGCTGAGACAATATCCGGCTGTACGCCAAACTGCTGATAGCTGAAGAACGAGCCGGTACGCCCGAGGCCGGTCTGCACTTCGTCGATGATGAGCAGCAGATCCTTTTCCTGGCACAGGGCTGCCACAGCCTGCACAAATTCCTTTTCCAGCGGAACAACGCCGCCTTCGCCCTGGATGCATTCCAGCATAACCGCGCAGGTCTTTTCACTGACCAAGGCCTTGACGGATTCGATGTTGTTGGCCTCGGCAAAGACAAAGCCTTCGGTAAAGGGATTGAACTTGGTGTGGAACACTGCCTGGCCGGTGGCAGCCAAGGTGGTGATGGTGCGCCCATGGAACGAATTGTGGAGCGAGATGATTTCGTACCGGCCCTCGCCATACGCATCAAAGCTGTATTTGCGGGCGGCCTTGATGGCGCCTTCATTGGCTTCGGCGCCGGAATTGCTGAAAAAGACGCGCTTCATGCCGGATTTTTCACAGAGCTTTTGCGCCAAAACAATGCCGGGCTCCGTATAGTACAGGTTGGAAGTATGGTTTAGGGTGGCGGCCTGCTTGGAAACGGCCTCTACCCACTGAGGGCTGCAAAAGCCAAGGGAGTTTACGCCGATGCCGGCGGTAAAATCGAGGTATTGTTTGCCGCTGCTATCCGTGCACACGGCGCCGCTGCCCTGTTTGATTGCAACGGGAAACCGGCCGTAGGTATGGGCCACATAGGTATTGTCTAGTGTTTGAAGCGTAGAAAAATCCATGATGGAAAACCTCCTTATCTATTAGCGGAACAGAGTGCCGATGCCTTCATCGGACAGAATTTCGATGAGAATGGAGTGGGGGATGCGGCCATCGATGATGACAGCAGAGCCCACGCCTCTTCGCACGGCCTCTACACAGCAATCGACCTTAGGAATCATCCCCCCGGAAATGACGCCCTGTTTTTTGAGATAGGGCACGTCGCTGACCTGCACGTAAGGAATGAGGGTGGATTCATCCTCCTTTTTTTCCAATAGGCCGCGGATGTCTGTCATGAGAATGATGTTTTCTGCGCCAAGCTCCGAGGCGATGCGGGCCGCGGCGGTATCGGCGTTGATATTGTAGACCTGCCCCGTTTCATCGGCGCCCACCGTTGCGATGACGGGGATATAGCCGTTGTGCAAGGCGTTGAGGATGGGGGTGGTATCCACGCTGGTGATATCGCCGACATAGCCCAAGTCTACCTCGCCAGCCAGCTTTTGTACCCGGAGCATTTGGCCGTCGATGCCGCACAGGCCGAGCGCCCTGCCGTTGTTTTGCTGGATGAGGGAGACCAGATCCTTATTGACCTTGCCGCACAGCACCATCTGCACGATTTCAGCGGTTTCGGCGTCGGTAACGCGCAGGCCGCCGATAAACTTGGATTCCTTGCCCATCCTTTGCAGCGTTTGGCTAATTTCCGGCCCGCCGCCATGGACAAGCACGACCTTGATGCCGACGAGCGAAAGTAGGACAAGATCGCTCATCACGGCCTGCTTTAAGGCGTCGTCGATCATGGCGTTGCCGCCGTACTTGATGACGACGATCTTATCCGTATATTTTTGGATATAGGGCAGCGCCTGGATGAGGACGCCGGCCTTATCGGTGGTGGAAAGTGTCATCTTGCATCTCCTTTAGGTACGGTAATCGCCGTTGATTTTTACATAGTCATACGTCAGATCGCAGCCCCAGGCAGTGGCGTAGGCACTGCCGTCGTTCATATCGATATCCACATGAATTTCTTCTTCGGATAATACGATTTTGGCGGTTTCTTCGCTAAACGGCACGCCGGCGCCGTTTTCGCAAACGTGGATGCATCCCGCTTTCGAGGAAAGATCCACGGCGATTTTGGAAATATCAAACGCTGCATCGGTATACCCAATGGCGCAGAGGATGCGGCCCCAGTTGGCGTCTGCCCCGAACATGGCGGCCTTGAACAGGCTGGAGCAGATCACCGATTTGGCAATTTTTTTGGCGGTTGTCTTATCTGGCGCATGGCGGACGGTGCATTCCAACAGCTTGGTGGCCCCTTCGCCGTCGCCGGCCAATTTTTTCGACACGTTTTCACAGACGGCAAACAGCGCCTGCTTGAAATCCTGATAGGCGGGGGTTTCCTCTGTAATAACAGGGTTCCCGGCCAGACCATTGGCCAGGACGGAGAGCATATCGTTGGTGGAGGTGTCGCCGTCTACGCTGACCATGTTGAAGGTATCGTCCACGACCTCGGAGACCGCCTTTTGCAAAAGCGCCGGCGCAATGGCCACATCGGTGGTGACAAACGCGAGCATGGTGGCCATGTTGGGATGGATCATACCGGAGCCCTTGGCGATGGCGCCGATATGGCATTCTACGCCCTCCAAGGAAAAGGCATAGGCGCATTCCTTGGGATAGGTATCGGTGGTCATGATGCCTTCGCAGGCGTCCGTACTGCCCTGAACGCTGAGCTGAGAAGCCAGCACAGGCAGGCCGGCTGCGATGGGGTCGATGGAAAGGGGTTGGCCGATGACGCCTGTGGAGGCGACGACCACGTCCTCTGCAGAGATGCCCAGCGCCTCAGCGGTAAGCGCGCAGGTTTTTTCTGCGATCTCTACGCCGTTGGCGTTGCAGGTATTGGCATTGCCGCTGTTGCAGATGATGGCCTTGGCCTTGCCATTGGCCACATGCTTGCGGGTGACGGTGATGGGGGCGCCGAACACTTTATTTTGCGTATAGGTACAGGCAACGGCGCACTCGGTTTGGCTGTAAATGAGCGCCAAGTCCTTTTTGCTGCGGTTTTTACGGATGCCGCAGTGTACGCCTGCGGCCTGAAACCCTTTGGCGGCGCACACGCCGCCTTCGATGGGGATAAGATTCATAAAAAGCTCCCTCGCTTTCTTAAAATGCGGGCGGGACCAGGGCAAGGCCGGCGGTCTCGGGGAATCCGCATACAAGATTCATATTTTGAATAGCCTGCCCGGCGGCTCCTTTCACCATATTGTCGATGGCGGAAACCACAATCAACCGATGGGTGCGGGGGTCCAGGTGCAGGGAAATATCACAAAAGTTTGAGCATCTGACATGCTTTAGGTTGGCGATGCTGCCCAGCGGCAGGATGCGCACAAACGGCTCGTTTTGGTAAAATGCGCAATACGCCTGATGGATTGCTTCCAGCGGTACATCTTGGCAGAGCGAGGCGTACATGGTGGAAACAATGCCGCGGTTGACGGGCAGCAGATGCGGCACAAAGGTGACCTTGACAGGAACACCGGATACGTCTGACAGTGTTTGCTCGATTTCCGGCGTATGCCTGTGTCCGGCAATTTTGTAGGGAGCAAAGGCCTCGTTGCAGTCCGGATAGTGGGTATTCTGCGAAAGCCCGCGGCCGGCGCCCGTGACGCCGGACTTGCTATCCAACACCAGGGTATTGGCGTCGATGAATCGCCGTTTCAGCGCGGGGGCCAGGCCAAGCGCGATGGAGGTGGGGTAGCAGCCGGGGTTGCCGAGCAGCCGGGCAGTTTTGATTTGATCCCGGTACAGTTCCGGCAAGGCGTATACGGCTTTTTGATGCAGCGCGGGGTCCGCATAGCAAAGGCCGTACCAATCCCGGTAGTCCTGCTCATTGTACAGGCGGAAATCTGCGCCTAAATCAATGAAAACCTTGCCCTGCTCCATACAGGCCCTGGCATACGGCTCGCTGTGGCCATGCGGCAGCGAAGCAAAGACAACATCGCTTGTTTGCAGCACGGCTTGGTCGTTGGTCAAAAGCGCATCGCAGCAGCCGGCTAGGGAGGGGTAGATCTCGCTAAGGGGTTTTCCTTCGTAGCTGACAGAGCTGACAGCGGCAAGCTCGACGTTGGGATGGGAGAGCAAAAGGCGAACCAGCTCCGCCCCGGCATACCCGGTAGCGCCGATGACGCCCGCTTTGAGTTTGGGCATGCTTAGCACCCCTTTCGATAAGCCTTGACGGCGTCGATCTGCTTTTGTACGGCCTCCGGAGACGGGCCGCCCTCTACCTTGCGCTCTTTTACACAGGTTTCCAGCGCAATGGCCTGGTACACATCCTCGTCAAAGACGGGGCTAGCGGCCTGGTAATCGGCCAGCGGCAGCGTTTCCAGCGTAAGCTGTTTTGCAATGCACTGGGCCACGAGCTGGCCGGTGATCTTATACGCATCGCGGAAAGGCATGCCTTTTTTTACGAGGTAATCGGCGCAGTCCGTGGCGTTGATAAAGCCTTTGGCAGCGGCTGCGCGCATGTTTTCCTTGTTTACCCGCATGGTCTGCAAGAGAGGAATCAAGGTGGAAAGGCACAGCTTGACGGTATCCACCGCATCGAAGATGGCCTCCTTATCCTCCTGCATATCTTTGTTGTATGCCAGCGGCAGGCCCTTCATCATGGTAAGAAGCGTGATAAGGTCGCCAAAGACACGTCCGGATTTGCCGCGGATCAGCTCTGTAACATCGGGGTTTTTCTTCTGTGGCATGATGGAGGAGCCGGTGGCAAAGGCATCGTCCAGCTCGATAAACTTAAACTCCCAGGAGCACCAGAGGATGATCTCTTCGCTGAGCCGGGACAGGTGCATCATGATCAGAGAAATATCGCTGGCAAGTTCGATGCAAAAATCGCGGTCGCTGACGCCGTCCAGGCTGTTGGCGGAGACGGTGTCAAAGGCGAGCAGCGTTTTGACCAGCTGGCGGTCGATGGGGTAGGTGGTGCCCGCCAGCGCGCCGCTGCCCAGCGGCATGATATTCATGCGCGCCTGAGTTTGCTCTAGGCGCTGAAGATCGCGCAGCGCCATCTGCGCATACGCCATCAAATGGTGGGCAAAGGTGATGGGCTGGGCGCGCTGCAGATGCGTGTAGCCCGGCATCACGGACTCAAGATGCTGAGCGGCCTGGTCGGTCAGCGCATCGAGGTAGCTGAGCAAGAGCGCATGGATCTCTTGGCATTGATCCCGCAGATACAGGCGGATATCCAGGGCGACCTGGTCGTTGCGGCTGCGGGCTGTATGCAGGCGCTTGCCGGTATCGCCCAGGCGGCTGGTCAATTCCGCCTCTATGAACATGTGGATGTCCTCGGCTGTGGGGTCGATGGCGAGCGCGCCAGTTTGCAAATCGCGGGCAATGCCCTCCAAGCCCTGCACGATGAGCTCGGCCTCGGCCGGCTCGATGATGCCTTGGCGGCCCAGCATGGTGGCGTGGGCGATACTGCCTTGGATATCGTGCTGCGCCATGCGGGCATCAAAGGCGATGGAGGAATTGAAATCGTTGACGCGTTCATCCTCTTGTTTGGAAAAGCGTCCGGCCCAAAGTTTATTCACGGGAATGCTCCTTTGCTATCGTTGGAATGAGGAAGGCAGCAGCGCAGGGCTGCTGCCGGGTGTTGGCGGGGAAATCAGTGCTTGCGCTTTTCATCCAGCAGGGCCTTGACCTTGATGGGCAGGCCAAATAGATTGATAAAGCCTTGGGAATCGGTTTGGTCGTAGACATTGTCTTCGCCAAAGGTTGCGATTTCTTCGGAATACAGCGAGTAGGGGCTGGTCATGCCGGCGTTGATGATATTGCCCTTATACAGCTTGAGCTTGACTTCGCCGGTCACGGTTTGCTGGGTGGTGTCGACAAAGGCGGTGAGCGCCTGGCGCAGCGGCGTGTACCACTGGCCATAGTACACCAGCTCTGCAAACTTGATGGCAACCTGCTGCTTGTAATGCTGCGTATCGCGATCCAGACAGAGGGTTTCCAGCGCTTCGTGTGCGTGGTACAGGATGGTGCCGCCGGGGGTTTCGTATACGCCGCGGCTCTTCATGCCGACCAGGCGGTTTTCCACAAGATCTACCAA
>UREB01000051.1 GCA_900546685.1 uncultured Eubacteriales bacterium
GTTCTCAGCCCGCCGATGTGCAGATAGCCCGTCGGGCTGGGCGCAAACCGTGTGCGTACCTCGCTCATATTCATTCCCCTTTCGTATGCTCTGCCGTCCATCTGGCGTGCGCCATGGCCAGGCCCGCGATGGTCTTGGCGTCCGGCAGGGCGCCGCGCATCGCCTGTTGATAGGCCTCTTCCAGCGGCAGGGTAAACAGCTCGATAAACTCATCCTCATCGCGCTCTGTCTCCTGCTGGGCTAGGCCGGTGGCCAGGTAGATATGCAGCGTTTCATCGGAAAATCCCGGTGTGGTGACGAGTTCGCCCAGCTTTTCCCAGCGCTGTGCCACAAGGCCGGTTTCCTCTTTCAGCTCCCGGTGGGCGGTCAAATCGGGGTCCTCGCCAGGCTCGCGCTTGCCAGCGGGCAGCTCTGTGATAACGCAGCCCAGCGCCGTGCGAAATTGGCGCTCCAGATAGACCCGGCCGTCGTCCGTGACGGCCACGACCACCACGCCGCCGGGATGGCGCACCAAATCACGCTTGCTGGTACGCCCGTTTGGCAGCGATACCTCCGCGCATGTAACATGCAGCAGCCGGCCGCGGTACACGGTATCCTCGTGCAAAATGGTTTCGGAAAGCGCATCGTTCATTGCTTTTTCACCTGCTTGGCCCAGGAATCCTTCAGCCCTACGCTGCGGTTGAATACCGGCCTATCCGCCGTGCCGTCCGGGTCGGCGCAGAAATAGCCGATGCGGATGAACTGGAACGCATCGCCGGGCTGGGCGCCCGCCAGGCTTTTTTCCACCTTGGCATGGCGCACGGACAGCGAATTGGGGTTGATGCGCTGGGTAAAGTCTCCCTCGCCATCCAAGACCAGGTTCTCGTACAGGCGCACCTCCGCGTCCACCGCGGTGGCCTTATCCACCCAATGCAGCACGCCCTTGACCTTTCGCCCGCCGGTGCCGGAGAGCGAATCGGGGTCATACGTGCCCCTTACAAGGGTAACGCGGCCGCTGTCGTCGGTTTCGTACCCGGTGCATTTGACGATGTATGCGCCCATCAGCCGCACCTCTTTATCCGGCGAAAGGCGCTTGTATTTCGGCGGCGGGACGATGGCAAAATCCTCCCGTTCGATGTACACATGCTTGGAAAAGGTCATCTCGCGCGTGCCCAGCGCCTCGTTTTCCGCGTTGTTGGCGATGGTCACTTTTTCGCTCTGCCCTTCGGGATAATTTTCAATGACAAGCTCGACAGGATCCAGTACGGCCATGCGGCGCGGGGCGGCGGGCTTTAGGTCCTCCCTTAGGCAATGCTCCAATACGCCGGGCTCTACGGTGCTGTTGCTCTTGGCCACGCCCACCGTGGAGCAGAACCGGCGGATGGCGCCCTTGGTATAGCCCTTGCGCCTGAGCCCGCAGATCGTGGGCATGCGCGGATCGTCCCAGCCTGAGACATAGCCTTCGTCCACCATGCGCTTTAAGTAGCGCTTGCTCATGATGGTGCCTTCTATATTCAGCCGCGCAAACTCGTACTGGTGCGGCGGGTTGTCAAAGCCGATGGCCTCCAAGAACCAATCGTACAGCGGGCGGTGGTCCTCAAATTCCAGCGTGCAGATGCTATGCGTCACGCCCTCGATGGCGTCGGACACGGGGTGGGCAAAATCGTACATCGGGTAGATGCACCATGCTGTGCCCGTGCGGTGGTGCGGGGTATACATGATACGGTACATGGCCGGGTCCCTAAGATTCATATTGGGGGACGCCATATCGATCTTGGCCCTAAGGCAGCATTCGCCTTCCTTATATGCACCCGCCTTCATTGCGCGGAACAGCCGCAAGTTTTCCTCCGGCGGGGTATCGCGGTAGGGGCTGTTTTGCCCGGGCTGGGTCAACGTGCCGCGGCTTTCGCGCATTTGCTCCGCCGTTTGAAAATCCACATACGCCAGCCCTTTTTGGATGATGGTTTCTGCATAGGCGTACAGCTGATCGAAATAATCCGAGGCATAGTGCAGGCCGTCGCCCCAATCGCAGCCCAAAAAGCGGATATCCTGCATGATGTTGTCCACATACTCGGTATCCTCTTTCACGGGGTTGGTATCGTCAAAACGGAGGTTGCACTGGCCATGGTATTTTTCCGCGATGCCGAAATCCAGCAAAAAGGCTTTGGCATGGCCGATGTGCAGGTATCCGTTGGGCTCTGGCGGAAAGCGCGTAACGATCTTTTTGTGTTTGCCGCTTTCCAAATCGCGCGCAACGATCTCTTCGATAAAGTTGTTGGCAGCTTCAGGCTCAAAATTCATTTGGCTTGTCCCTCCAGGCTCGTTCCAATGATTCTTATTATTTTACATGATAACCCGCATTCCTACAAGGGGCAGGGCGGCATGCTATGAGCCTATTGTGCACGTTTTGCGGGTTTTTAACGCAGCTGGGCCCCTCCGCCGCATGAAAAAAGGCCGGCCCTTTTTGAAAAGAGCCGGTCCTTTGCTGGGTTGTGTTATTGTGCTTTGCGCTTGCGATAGGCAGCGCAGGCCGTGCCCGCCGCGCCGATGGCCGCCAAGCTCAACATAGCCGCCCAAACGGAGGCGTTGCTGTTGTCTCCGGTCTGGGGATTTACGCCCGGGGTGGCCGTGGGCTGCTGGGCTGCCTGGCCCTTGGCCGGGACGACGGTATCGTCCTTTGTGATCTCCTTGGTCAGCGCCTCGTCGGCAAAGTATTTGCCGCAGCCTTCACAGTACCAGTAGGCGATGTTGCCCGCTTCGGTTTCGGTAGCGTCCTTGGCCTCTACCTTTACCGCTTTGTGCGTATGGGTAACAACGCCCTCGCCGGTTACGGGCTGGTCGTTGACGATGACTTCGCCGCTGCCGCTGTTGATGACGGCAACGCCGTCCGGCAGGGTCACGTTCAAATCGCCCTGCAGCACCTCTACCGCATCGCCCGCAGCGGCTTTTTCCACGCGCTGCTCAATCTGCGCCGGCGTCCCTACATAATAGGTGGCGCTGCCGCCCTGCTTGCCGATGCCGGCCGCCGCCGCATCCGCCGCCAGGTATTTGGCCGGGGACTGGGCATAGCTGCCGCCGGAAACTACGAGCTTGCCGCTGTCCGCGATGGTGCCGAGCGCGCCGGAAACAGAGCCGCCCTCAAGCGCAACCTCTGCGCCTGCGCCCGCGGTGACGTTGCCGTTGATGGTGCCGCCGGTTACGGTAAATTCAATTTCGCCGGTGTTATAGTCCGGGTCCTGGCGCACGAGCACATCGCCGTCCACCGTAGCGCCCGCCTTCACTTCCGTGACGGATTGATACTTCTTGTCCCATTCCAGCGCCTGGAGGGCAACCCCGCCGCCCGTGGCGCTCAGCGTGCCGCCGGAAATGGTGGCCTTGCCCCAGTTTTGCAGGGCGCTGCCCTGGCTGCCGGTGGTAACCACCTTGCCGCCCGTCATATTGAATACGCCGTTGTCGTCGTTTTTCAATACGATGAAGGTATTTTGCAGCGTGCCGTTTTCCAGGTTAAACGTAGCGCCGATATTGCGTACCAACGAGCTAAAGCCCGAGGTGTTGATGATTTGGCCGCCCTTCATGGTGATGGTGTCGTGGTTGTCCACCACATACCAAGAGTTGCCGCCGCTGGTGGTAGCGTCCGTTCCCTTTTCCTGTGAACGGGTCAGCGTACCGCCGGCAATCGTAACCTCGCCATTGTTGACAAGCGCGCCCTTGCCGTGGTCTACATTGTCCACCTTGCCGCTGCCCTGGATGGTCAGCGTGCCGTTGTTGGTGATGGTGTGCTGCTTAGCCGTATTGGTCAGCGTATAGCCGCCAAGATCCAGCGTGATGGTCTGGCCATTTGCGATGGTGATGCTTTCCGTCACATTATCCAGCAGAACAACGGTTTTGCCGTTGGCATTGTCCACCGCTTGCTGTACGGTAGCGTATTCCGTGCCGTCTACCGACGCCACATTGCCCGCAGCAAAGCCCACCGCCGGCAGCATCATGCACGCAACCGACAGGCTAAGCGCCATGGCAAGCCATTTCTTCGCATGCTTTTTCATGCTTTTTTCCTCCTCTTTGACTGGATATTCGCCAGAAAAAACGCCCAATTTTGGAAAACTATACCTTTTCAAAAGCAGGCATCTTTGCCAAACCCTGGCAAAAACGCCGCCCTTTTGGGCCATTTTCGTTGTAATTCCAACGCTTTTCCAGCGCATTGTCGTCTCATGAAAAAGTATAGTATTTCATACTGGCAAAGTCAATGAACATGTCGAAAATCCGGCTGCCGATTTTTAGATAAAAAGGCGCAAAATGGAAAAAGCAGGCGGGCCAGGGCCGTCTGCTTTTCTTTCCGATTCTAGTTTACAACCAGGGCGTGCGTTACAGGCACTCGTCAAAGGCCATGCGCACATTCTGCCCGGCAGATTCCTCCAGGGTTTGGATCAGGTTTTCCCCGTTGGCCAATTTGCCGGCATACTTTTGGTAATAGGCGGCCAGGCCGCGTATCATGGCGTCGCGGCCGATGAGGTTTTCCACATCGCGTAGCATCATGGTGCCCTCGGTATACACCACCAGGCTATACACCTGGTTGTTGGGAAAATCGGCGGCAGGGCTGCCCACCGTCACATTGTACGCTTCGCGGTTGTACATGGGGCCCATCACCTCGCTGAGCATGCTGACATAGGTATCGTAGAAATCCTGCTCCGCCGCTTGGCCGTGGACGCGGCCCATATACAGCAGCGTGGAATAATCCGTCAGCGCCTCATCCAGCCAAGGCTCTATGGCCTGGTCGTTGCCCACCACGGCATACCACCACTGGTGCGCGGTTTCGTGCGCCGTAACGCGCTCCAGATCCGCCAGGCCCTGGCCGGTATAGAGCGATCTATCCAGCAGCACGAGGCCGGGGTATTCCATGCCGCCGATGAAAAAATCCGTCTGCACGGCGTTGAATTCCCCGTACGGGTAAGGGCCGTACATTTCGCCAAAGGCCCGCAAGGCCTGCTTGGCGGTGTTGGCGGCCAAGCGCCCGCCCTCCGGGCAGTCCGTATCGTAAAACGACCGCACCGTAACCCGCTGCCCGCCGCTGTTGACATGCGTGGTCTCCACGGCAAAATCGCGGCTGACAACGGCGGCAAAATCCCGTGCATGCGCGGCGCGGATGCTGTAGGTGGTGCGCCCGTTTTCCGTAACGGGCTCTTTTTCGGCCGTGCCGGTATACGCCGCCACCATCCCCTCCGGCACGGAAAGGGAGACGCTGTAGTCGCTGGCGTCGCTGACAAACGGATCGCCCACCGCGCCGTAGGGATGGGTTAAAAACTGCGTGCCGTCCCACGCGCAGGCCACGGGCAAAAAGTTGCACAGGTTATACGTGCTGTCGCCATAGCCGAACCTTCCCAGGCAGTGTGGCAGCTGCACGGTAAAGGCAAAGGAAACTTCCGCCGTGCCGTCTGCGGCAAGCGGCTGCGGCAAATCGATTTCCAGCAGCGTCTCGTCGTCGTTTTTCAGGCGGGTCTGCACAGGCTGCCCGTCGGCCGTAACCTCCGTGAGCACGATGCCGCCTTCGGAAAAGCCGCCGGGGTACGCCTTGCCCATCTCGTCGTTTTGAAACGGCGCGGTCTGCACTTGGGCGTAGGCGTTGGGGTACAGCATAAACGGCAAGCTGGCCATCTGTGCACCCGTCGGGTTTTTATACGTCACCGTCATGCGCCCGCTGACGGCCTTTGCCGCCTCGTCCAAGGAGAGCTCGGCACGGTAGCTGTGCTGGGAAGGCTGCTGCCAAAAGCCCTCGTCGATGGGCCCCGCTTTGCCGCAGCCGCACAGCGAAAGCGCCAGCATTGCCAGCGCCAAAAGCAGCGCCAGGCGTTTTTTTACGCCGTTATGGTAGACACGCATGCGCTTGTTTCCTCCTTTTGGCAGAAATTTCCATCCGCCGTGTTTTCCTTATACTTTATACAAAATCCGCAGTAGATATGTTATGATAAAATCCACAAAGCGCCTTTGCCGCGCCAATTTGTAAAGGAGGCCCTCTGTATGCCGCTGTGCTCATACCAACAAGCGCCGGACCGCAACGACCGCACCGTTGTTGAAAATATCTTTCTTCGCGAATTTATGCCCGCAGCGCCGGAGGGCGCGGTCAAGGCGTATCTCTACGGCTTGATGCAGTGCCAGCAAGGCACGGGCGCGGGGTCGCTGTCCGCATTTGCGCGCGATGTGGCCCTCAGCGAAACAGAGGTGCAGGACGCCTTTGCCTATTGGCAGGAAAAGGGCCTGGTACTGGTGCAGACAAAGCCGATGTTCGCCGTGTTTTATCTGGATATCCACAACGCCCTGCCGCAAGATGCCGGCGTATACGCCGACGCAGCCTACAACCGCGAAATCCAGGCGCTGTTTGCGCCCAAGGCCATCCAGCCTGCCGAGCTGGCCCGCGTATACGATTGGACGGATGTGTTTTTGATCGACCGCAGCGCCGTGCCGCTTTTGATCGAATACGGGCAGAAAAAATTAAAGGACCTGGACAAGGCCACCGCCCGCCGCCAGGTCAGCTATATCGATAAGATCGCCCGCCAATGGAATGAAGAGGGCGTGCGCACCCAGGAGGACGCCAAGGCATGGCTGGCCGCCCAGGCCGAGCAGGACAGCGGGCTGGCCGCCGTGTTACAGCGGCTGGGGCTGTTCCGCAGCGCCACCCAGCCGGAGCGCGAGCTGTACCAAAAATGGCTGGCCGCCGGGTTTACGCAGGCGGCGGTGCTGGCGGCGGCGGACCGCACCGTCTCCGTGCGCAACCCCAGCTTTGATACGCTGGACGGCATCCTCATGGATTTTGATGCCCAGGGCCTGCACGAGGCGGAGGCCATCGAGGGGGACCAGACCCATGCGCTGTGCCGCGAGGTGCTGCAGGCGCTGGGGCTTTCGCGCACCACGCCCACGGCCGGCCAGCTGGCCAGCTACCGCGAGTGGGCGGCGGCAGGCAATTCACACGAGCGCATCCTCTTGGCCTGCGAAATCTGTAAGCAGCACAAGACCCTGCGCTTTTCCGACGTGGACGCTACGCTGTCCTCCTGGCAGGCGCATAAGCTGCGCGGCGTAAAATCCATCCGCAATTTTGAAAAAAAGCGGGCGGAATTGCGCAGCCTGATGGCCCAGTGCTTTGCGCGCATGGGGGAGACCCGCCGCAAGATCGACGAGGCGGACCTGCAGCTGGCCGAATTGTGGGTCCGCACCTGGCAGCTGCCGGAGGAGGTCGTGCTGTATGCGGCGGAATGCAGCCACGGCGCGCGCAGCCCCTACCGCATGATAAAGCGCCTGTTAGAGCAGTGGCACGATCAGCACATCGATTCCGTATCCGCTGCGCGCATCGCATTTAAGGCCTCCGGCGCCGGGCCGAAGGCCAAGGACAACCAAGCTCTGCACTATGCCCAGCGCAGCGAGGAAGAGCGCGGCGATCTGGACAGCCTGATCCAATATTAAGGAGAACAGCATGCAATATTCCTGGGACGCGTTACAGCCGCTTCGGCGCACCCTGCCCCGGCTGGACGCCATATTTTGCCAATACAACCGGCTTTTGGCCGCCTCCGCCCGCGCCGCGGCCGCAGGGGCCGGGCTGGAAGAAGCGGAAAACGCCCGCCGCGCCTTTGTAAGCGGCATGGAGGCGGACATTACCGCCGTGCTTTTGGCCGCCGGGCTTTCGCCGGAGGATTACCGCCCGCATTACCGTTGCACCCTCTGCCAAGACAAGGGGTATACCCTATCCGAGGACGGGCGGCGGGTGCGCTGCGTATGCCAGGCCGTGCAGCATGCGGACAGGAAAAATGCCGGCGTGCTGCTTTGCTCCTTTGCCGACTTCGACGCCATGGTATTCCCTGCGGGCCCGCAGCGCGAAACCGCCTTGCGGCACCGCGCGCTTTTGCAGCGCTATGCAGACCAGTTTCCCCAAACGGAAAAGCCGAATTTCCTGCTGCTGGGGCCGACGGGGCTGGGCAAAACGTTTCTGCTTTCCTGCGTGGCTTCTGCGCTCAGGGAAAAGCGGACGCCGGTGCGGTTTGTCACGGCCTATCAGCTGAATTGCGATTTCCGCGCCCAGCATTTCGGCGGGCCGGATGCGCTCTCCGCGCTGATCCGCGTGCCGTTTTTGGCCGTGGACGATCTTGGCACCGAGCCCATGCTGCGCAATATCACCATCGAATACCTAAACACCCTCGTCGAAGAACGCCTGCGGCGCGGCCGCCATACCGGCGTTTCCACCAACCTGGCCCCCGGCCAGCTGGCCGAGCGCTACGGCGAACGCATCGCCTCCCGGCTTTTAAGCCCGGCGCTGTGCGATGTATTGGGCTTCCAGGGCAAGGACCTGCGCCTGCTGCCGCGATAAGCGGCGGGCGCGTATGGAAAAGGGAGGATTGCCATGCCTACGCCAGACCCCCATGCCCTGCCCCCGCTGGCGCGCCCGGCGGACGCGCTGAAAGCCGCCGCCATAGAGGAGCTGCCGCTTTCCGGCGTTCGATGTGAGCGGGCAGACCTTTCCGGCGCGGATCTGTCCGGGCTTAGCGTGCGCGGCTGCGCGTTTGTAGGCTGCCGCTTTGCTGCCGCCAATCTTACTCAGCTGGACGCGCGAGACTGCCTGTTCCTTTGCTGCGATTTTTCCGGCGCGCACGCCATGGACGCATACTTTGGCGGCTGCTGCTTTGAAGAGTGCAAGGCCGTAGGGCTGGACGCCCGCCATACCCTCTGGCGCGATACCCGCCTGGCGCACAGCCAGCTGGCCTATGCCAATTTTGACAATGCCGCGCTGGAGCGCACGCAGATAGAGCGCTGCTCGCTGGCCCATGCGTTTTTCACCCATGCGCGCTTTCGCCGCACCCGGCCGGAGGGCGTGGATTTTACCGGTGTAAACTTTACCGGCACGGCGCTGTCCGGCATGGATTTTACCGCCTGCCGGCTGGAAGGGCTTACCGTCAGCCAGGGCGCGCCGGAATTGGCGGGCGCGGTGGTGTCCCCGCAGCAGGCCGTAGGGCTGTGCACGCTGTTCGGGCTTGTGGTAAAGGGCTAAACGGCCCTTTTTTCTTTGCCTTCCCCCCTGGGGTACGGTATAATGGGAAGCAATGAGAACCGTTCACACAATGGTGTGAGGCAGCAATAGGGAGGCATCCTTTTATGAAAAAGAAAATCTTGGTCTTTGGCAGCTTTGTGGCGGACCTGATGAGCCGCGGGCCGCACCTGCCCAGCCCGGGCGAAACGGTGCTGTGCTCGCTGTTTCAGATGGGGCCGGGCGGCAAGGGGTTCAACCAGGGCGTGGCGGCGCACAAGGCGGGCGGCGATGTGACGATGGTCACCAAAATCGGCCGCGACGCGTTTGGCGATCTGGCGCGCAGCACGATGCAGTCCCTGGGCATGGATACCGCCCATCTTTTGGTTTCGGATACGGTGGGCACCGGGGCGGCGCTGGTGTTTGTGGACGAGACTACCTCGCAGAATATGATCGGCATCACGCCGGGCGCGTGCGCCACCATCACCGAGGAAGACCTTTGCGCCCTGGAGCCTGTTTTGGCGCAGTCCTCCTATCTGCTGATGCAGATGGAGGTGAATTTGGAGGCCAACTGGCGCTTGCTTCGCCTGGCCAAGCAGCACGGGGTGATGACGATCTTGAACACCGCCCCCGCCCAGCCGCTGCCGGATGAAATTTACCGGCAGCTGGATATGGTAACCCCCAACGAAGTGGAGGCCGAGCTTTTGACCGGCGTGCCCGTGGCCGACGAGGCCGGGGCGCAACGGGCGGCGGACGCGCTAACTGCCAAGGGCGTGAAAAACGCCGTCATCACGCTGGGCAGCCGCG
>UREB01000052.1 GCA_900546685.1 uncultured Eubacteriales bacterium
ATTATTCGCCAGCAGTACGCTGCATCATATAACATGCCAGCAGAGCCATCCCCCAGGGACCACCTTCACCGGCAGTTTCCATACAGGTAACCGGCGTATGCATTGCAGCGGCAACGATGCGCTGCCCCACGCCTTCGGTTTTGAAGAGCCCGCCATGGCCCGTAATGTTTTCCAGCGATACATTTTCCTCGTTCATCAGAATGTCCATGCCTGTTTTCAAGGCGCCAAGAGAGGTATAGAGATGTACGCGCATAAAGTTTGCCAGCGTAAAACGGCTATCAGGACGGCGCACAAACAGCGGGCGCCCTTCTTCAAACCCAGTGACATGCTCACCGGAAAAATAATTATAAGCAAGCAGCCCGCCACAGTCCGGGTCCCCTTCCAGGGCCTTGCGATATAGCGTACCGTAAAGGTCGTTGCTGTCTGGCGTCATGCCAAATGCTTGCAGTGCTTGGCCAAACAGAGAAACCCAGGCGTTTAAGTCTGAGGTGCAGTTGTTACAGTGTACCATCGCAACCGGCGCACCGGAGGGCGTAGTGACCATATCGATTTCCGGATGCACCTGCCGGAGCGGATGATCCAAAACAGCCATGGCGAAAATACTGGTGCCGGCACTGACATTGCCGGTTCGGATACGGACGCAGTTGGTCGCAGCCATCCCGGTGCCCGCGTCGCCTTCCGGCGGGCAGAAGGGAATGCCGGCTTGAAGGGTTCCGGCAGGATCGAGTAGCCGTGCCCCTTCCTCTGTCAAGGTACCGGCAGGCTCGCCTGCAGAGAGCACAGAAGGCAGAATATCTGCCAATTTCCAGGAATAGCGGCGATCTTGTATCGTTTCATCAAATTTTCTGAGCATTTCGGCGTGGTACTCGCCCGTTTGCGAATCGATGGGGAACATACCGCTGGCTTCCCCAACACCAACGACTTTTTGCCCGGTGAGCTTCCAATGCACACATCCTGCCAGCGTAGTTAAGTAAGCAATGCGGGGCAGATGCGCTTCTTCGTTCAAAATGGCCTGATACAAGTGCGCAATGCTCCAGCGCTGCGGGATGTTGAAAGCAAATAGATCGGTCAAAGCTGCGGCGGCCTGGCCTGTGATGGTATTGCGCCATGTACGGAAAGGAACGAGCAGCTCCCCATTTTCATCAAACGGCATATAGCCATGCATCATCGCCGAAACGCCCATTGCGCCGATTTTAGTTAAGGGAACGCCGTACAAACGTTCTACGTCTTTTGTAAGATCGGCATAGCAGGCTTGGAGCCCATCCCAGATTTCCTGATAGTGATAGGTCCAAATGCCATCCTCCAGACGGTTTTCCTAGTCAAAGCTGCCGGAAGCAAGCGGCGTGTGCTGCTTATCGACTAAAACGGCTTTGATACGTGTGGAGCCAAACTCAATGCCCAATGCGGTTTCCCTGGAAAGAATGGCTGCTTTGGCGGCTTGTTTATCCATAACATATACCTCCTATAAACGTGCTGAAGCTTTCGATAAAAAACGTTGATTTGTAGATGGTTTTACACTTATTTTATTGTAACTTGCCATACTGCCAAAAGGCAAGATGATTTCGCTTGATCTGCAGGGGAAAATGGTAAAGACGATAGCAGAGCGCATGAAATTTTGCCAAAATTATGCTATACTTTTACTATATCTTCATAGTTTTTTAAGATTGCGCTGTTTTCTGTATATGCCGCGTTGTAGTTGATTGCTGGGATAGAGAGAGTTAAAGGAGAAAGAGAATGTTTGAGAAAGAGGATATCATTTTGTATGGCGTGCACGGTGTTTGCAAAATCACCGAATTGGTAGAGCGTGAATATGGCGGGGTTTCAAAACAGTATTATGTGCTAAAACCGATGTATAACGACAATACCTCCATTTTGTATGTGCCGGTAGATAGCCAGGCGCTGGTAAGCAAGATGAAGCGCGTCTTATCGGCGGAGGAGATTTATGCGCTGATTCGCTCCATGCCGAAGGAACAGGCGATTTGGATTGAGGATGAAAGGGAGAGAAAAGCTAGATATAAGGAGATACTGGAGCATGGAGAGCGCTTTGAACTGGTCGGCATGATCAAGGCGTTGTACCAGCATCAAAAGGATCAGGAGAAGCGCGGAAGGCATTTGCATGTAGCGGATGAAAGGTTTTTTAAAACAGCAGAGAAAATATTGTATGATGAGTTTGCTTTGGTATTGGAGATAGAGCCGCAGCAAGTGTTGCCCTTTGTATTGCAACAAATTGAAGTTGAGAAAAAGATGGAAGCGTAGAGAACCTGCTTTGCAGGTTCTTTTTTTGTAAAAAATGTGCTTTGAATTTTCATTGGGTTTTAAAGGTGGCTGCATCTAAAAGGTTGATATACCGATACAATAGGCAGTTTGATACTCAAGATTCAAAGGGACAACGGAAGAAAATTGGATTCATTAGAAAAACCGGAGAGAACGAGTTACTTTCCCCGGTTTTTCGAGTGCTTTTGCTAACAGAATATCCTTTAGAAATTGCCCTAAGGCCAGCAAAATGTATATGATGAGGGACTATTCCTCTACCTGGATCAGGTTGCTTATATACGGGCGTTTGCCGGAAAGCACTTCATCGTAAAAATTCTGTTTCCAATCGATATAGGCAACGCTGTCTTCTAACTCTTTGATAGAAGCTCTTAAAGCTTCCTGTTTTTTTCTAAGCATCTCTTTCCGTGGCATTATGGTAGACGTTCCCTGCAAACACAGCTGCAAATATTCTTTCATTTCCTGAATACTCATGCCGCATTTTTTCAAACAGGTAAGATCTTTAATCCACTTTACATCTTTTTCATCAAAAATACGCCGATTGTTACTGTCACGTTTGACATTGGGAATCAATCCCTCGTTGCAATAATATTTTAAGGTTTGATATGTCATGTCTAGTTGCCGACAAACCTGCATCATCGTATACATATTTACTACCCTTCGTATGCTTTAGAAAAATTGACAAATTTTTAAAGAAACTATTGGCCGGTTGTTACTACCGCAAATTATAATGCGGTTGTATCAAGCGGTTGAAACGACCGCATTATAGCATGATGAAAATGGTATGACAAGGAGAAAAGAGACTATGGTTTTTTATTTTACAGGTACGGGCAATAGCCTTTATGTTGCAAAGCAGTTTGATCCTAAACCGATAAGCGTACCACAGGTAATGCGAAATAAAAAACGAGAATTTTTTGCAGACAGCATTGGTCTTGTCGCGCCTATCTATGGACACGAGCTGCCGCTTATGGTCAAGGAATTTCTGAAAGAAGCAGATTTGCAAACAAACTACTTTTATATAATTTTGACCTACGGAAACCGCCACGGAGGAGCCGCGGAACTGGCGAAAGAGCTTTGCGATAGCTGCGGCATAACTGTCAATTACATCAATGTACTTCTCATGGTAGATAATTGGTTGCCTAGCTTTGATATGGACGAGCAGCAAAAGATAGACAAGAAAGTGGAAGAACAGATTGCTGTGATTCAAACAGAGATTCGCGCTCAAAAAAAACATGATAGCAGCGGTTACGGAAGAGGATCGCAATGCCCATCAGCAGTTTTTGGATAACATGAAACAGATGCCGCCCAATGCATGGCAGCATCTATTTCGGGTTACGGATGCCTGCGTTGGCTGTAAAATCTGCGAGAAGGTATGCCCATCAGCATCCGTTCGGGTCATAAATGGAAAGGCTGTGCATACTCCGGGAAACTGCCAAACATGCCTTGCTTGTGCACATGCTTGCCCACAAAAAGCAATTCAGCTTGTGATTCCAGAAAAGAATCCCAATGCCAGATACCGAAACGAGCATATTTCTTTGAATGAAATCATCGAGTCGAACAGTCAGAAATAATGGACTGTATGCAAAAAGAAAATCAGGAGGATTTAGTCATGAAAAAGCAGTTACACGTTTAATGGCCTTGGTTATGAGGATAGCAATGGCCTTTACATTTTCAGCGTGTTCTAATTCCAACACAGAACCATCTGCCGAGCCTACCTAAAGCAGCCTGCAAACGCCTTCGGGCAATTCTCAACGCTCGGTGAATGAGAATGCAAAAGCACTCGTTGTTTATTTTTCTGTGCCAGACAATCAGGATAACAGCTATGTAGAAATAAACGGAGAGCGGCTTGGCAATACACAGTACATGGCGTATGTCATTCAGGAAAATACAGGGGCAGACATCTTTCGTATTTTGCCTAAAAATCCGTACCCCACAGATCATGATGCGCTTTTAGAAGTAGCGCAGGAGGAAATTCGCACGAATGCCCGCCCGGAAATAGAAGGAACGATTGAGGACTTTGATTCCTACGACGTCGTATTTGTTGGATATCCCAATTGGAATGCTGATATGCCGTATATCCTTTATACATTCTTTGAAAGCTACGATTTTGCGGGCAAGACGATCATACCATTTAATACGCATGGCGGAAGTGGGTTTTCCGGCGCACAGGGAACCATCGCACAGTTAGAACCAGATGCTTCCATGCTGGAGGGAAAGAGCATTTCGCGAAATAACATTGAAGGGGCAGAGCAGGAAATTATCGACTGGCTAGACAGCATTGGTATGTTGAAAGCCGGCAATTGAGGACAAGCATGATGAAACCCAACGTAGCCATAAAACGAAGTGTTGACGTGGCCATGTATATTTTGTTTTTGCTATTGATGGGGCAGTGCGTTTTACGAGGCGCTGTTCATGAGTGGCTAGGGATCTCTGCCGGTATCCTTTTCCTTATACACAACGCGTTGAACTACAAATGGTATTGTACGCTTTTAAAGGGTAAATACAACGCAATGCGCATGGTACAGCTTGTTGTCAATGCACTGCTATTCTTGGCAATGTTGGCCTGTATGATTGGTGGTTTGCTTGTTTCGCAGCACATCTTTGCCATTGGGAACGGAAGCGCAATCGAATTTGGTAGGCACTTACATCTTGTAGCAACGGCATGGGCGTTTATTCTGATGTCGATACATCTTGGATTACACGGTTCAATCTTTGTGGAAGGAGTTAAGAAAATCCATGCTGACGAAAGGATAAAAAAGGCAGTCCATCTCATTTGCCGTGTTGTTATAGCTGCCTTGTGCGCATATGGCTTATACCAATTCGTAGATAGACGCTTTTGGGAGGAACTGTTTCATCTGGTCGACTATCAGAAAGAATATGACTATTCAAAATCTCTCGTTCCCTATTTCGCAGAATCCGCCGTATTGTCGGCACTATTTATCACAATCTCCTATTATGCCAAAAAGATCCTATTGAAAGCGAGTGCGCAAAGGAACAGCTATGATGAGAAGAATTAGCTTCCTTTTATTGCTCGGCATTATGCTCCTGGGGGGATGCACGCAGATACAGAATGGCGATTCGCATGCTACGGACAATGCATCAAACGGTTTGATTGCTACGGAACCGGCAAAAGACAATGAACAGAGAATTTATGAATTTGAAACGCGAGAGCTTTACGCAAGGCGGGAGGAAAAGCAGATTTACGGTGTTCTCTACATGCCTCATAACGCAGATGACCAAATGCCTGCTGTCATCTATTCTCACGGGTTTGGAGGTTCTCACAGCTCCGCGGCGCAGTATGCTATAGAGATTGCATCTAGAGGGTATGTGGTTTATTGCTTTGATTTTTGTGGAGGAAGCACAGGAAGCAGGAGCGATGGATCTACTTTGGAAATGTCTATTTTTACAGAACAGGCGGACTTAGAAGCGGTGCTTGCAATGATACAAGAGCAACCATTTGTGGACAGTAATAACATATTTCTGATGGGAACCAGCATGGGTGGCGCAGTGTCGGCCATCACTGCTGCAGCGCACGAAGAGGAAATTCAAGGCGCCATTCTCCTGTACCCTGCCTTTGTAATAGCAGATGATATAAACAACCGTTTTACAAACGTGGAAGATATCCCGGATACCTTCTATCATATGTGGATGACTGTAGGACATGTCTTTGCAGAAGATTTGTTGAATTATGATTTTTATCAAGCGATTTCCGGTTATAAAAAAGACGTGCT
Organism: uncultured Eubacteriales bacterium; assembly: GCA_900546685.1. GTDB lineage: Bacteria > Bacillota > Clostridia > Christensenellales > QAND01 > UMGS1975. The sequence goes on from UREB01000052.1 coordinate 6,003, forward strand.
GTTGATTCACGGAGATGCTGATAGCATTGTTCCTCTTAGCTATTCAGAAAGAGCAGTGGAGATTTATGATTCTGCCAAATTGGAAATTCTACCAGGGGCAGGTCATGGATTTTACGGAGAGGATGCTGAACGGGCGATTACATGGATATTGGAATATTTGAGTATCCATACAATTTAGCTTAAGAAAGGATAAACCACGATGAAAAGAAGTATGCTGATGTTTGTTATGGCGATGGTTCTCAGTTTTATACTGGCGGCCTGTGGAGGTGCCCCTACCGAGGGCCCTTCTGCGATGCTGGAAACCACATCCGGTGACATAAGCGTATCTCCGCCAACAGAGCCAAATGACAGCAATATTTTGATTGCCTATTTTTCCCATACGGGGAATACTGAGAAAGTCGCTCAGGAAATAGCGGACTATACAGGCGGAGATCTTGCGGAGATCCGACGCACCGAAGAATATGAAAATTTGTATGAAGAAGCTGAAACAGAAATTCTAGAAGGCGCACACCCAGACATCACCGTATCTGTGGAAAATATTGCAGATTATGATACTGTGTTTGTGGGATATCCGATTTGGTGGGATGAAGCCCCCGCTATGATTGCCACATTCCTTGCGGACAACGATTTTTCCGGCAAGACAATCATTCCATTTTGCACCAGCGCCAGTGACGATATTGGCAACAGCCTTCATATTTTTAAAGAGCTTTGCCCGGACGCAGAGATTGTGGAAGGGTTCACAGCAAACGAAACAAACGAAATCGAACCGTGGATTCAGAGTCTCGGTATTACGGAAAAACAAGAGTGAAGATAAATTCGAATGCATAGGAGGAAATTGCCCGTCTTTGATGATGGTCGCTATTTGAAAAGTGCAAAGTTTTCACGTTATCGGACCAGAGCACGTGCCTTTTTATGCGCTCTTTGCTGCGCTCAACCATTCCTCCAAATAGAAGAAGAGACCGAAATCCAGCGATTTCGGTCTTTTTTTACGGGTTTGTGTTACAAAAAAATATCAAGAGTTTTAGCAGGGACTGTGTGTCTGCATCCCCCCGGAAAAGGAGACGCAGCGGATGAGTGCGCCGATAAGTTAAAAACGCCGCAAGCAATGTGAAGCTTGCGGCGACGTGGTCGAGGTGACAGGATTTGAACCTGCGGCCTTTTGGTCCCGAACCAAACGCGCTACCAAGCTGCGCTACACCTCGAAAACAACTCTTACTATCAGAGACTAGATCATGATATAGTATTTTTGCAGGGTTGTCAAGAGAAGAAAACGCAAAAATTGATATGCGATTGAATGAATTTCTATTTTTGGGAAACAGAGGAAAAACTCAAAATAAACGATGAGTGATAGTTAGCCTATCAGCCTGAGGGAGAATCTAACTCGGCAAGGCTATATCGAATGTGGGTAGCCAATACAGAGACAAATTCTGAAACACTAGGGATCTCCTTGGCAGAGCGCTTAAAATATAGAAGAAATCTGTCGCTTGCTACACCCGATTCATAGGCATCGATGATGGCGCGGCGCATGGCGCTTTCCACGGCACCGATGGATCGCTGATGTTTTTTGGCTACAGCAGGATAAAATTGCTCCATTACCTCGGAGAGATATTCCGGATGCGCCAGGGCAAGTGTGATGCTGGTACACAGGTAACGATGACCTGCACAATGATGGCGGATGCCAAAGGCCTGTAAATGATGGAAAATGGCTTTTTGCTTTTGTAGATCTGTAATCATATTGTTTCCCCCTTGCATAAAATCGGTATCATAGAAAAAGACATTGGGCAAGCAAATCGTGATGGTTAGTTTCGATTCTGTATGTTTCTTTTTCTTTCTGCTTTGTTCCATTGAATTATACAAAAACCGCGTAAAAATATAGGATTTAATGACGAAAAGCGATCATGAAAAAATGATGTAGATAGGCTATTTTTAGAAAGGGGAGACCCACAGTTGCCTTTTTTTAAATATGGGATAGAGGAAACGACATATCTGGCGAAAAAAGATAAGCGGCTGGGAGAGGTTATCGAGAAAATCGGGCTGATTCAGCGCGAAGTAATCCCTGATATGTTTCAGGCGCTGGTCAATTCCATCATCGGCCAGCAGATCTCCACAAAAGCGCAGAAAACGATTTGGAAACGCTTTACCGATGCGTTAGGAGAGGTGACGCCGGAAGGCCTTTTGGCGGTGCCCCCAGCAACGATCCAACAGCTAGGCATTTCTGAGCGAAAGACAGCATACATTTTAGGAATCGCAGAGAAAGTGGCCGGTGGAGAACTAGATTTGGCGGCGCTTACCGAAAAAAGCGATGAAGAGGTGTGTAAGACGCTGAGTTCTCTAAAGGGCATAGGCATCTGGACGGCGGAAATGTTGATGATTTTTTCCATGCAGCGTCCAAATATCATGAGCTATGGCGATTTGGCGCTGCATAGAGGGCTACGCATGCTGTATCATCACCGCTCTATTGATGAGAAAAAATTTAAGATGTATCACAAAAGGTTTACGCCGTATGCAACAATAGCCAGTTTGTATCTTTGGGAAATTGCGGGCGGCGCTATACCCGGGATGCGTGATTATGCACCCAAAGGCTCCAAAAGGGAGAAAAAATAAAGGGAACCACCAACGCGTTTGCCAGGTTGCGGCTGGCAGGTTCGTTGATGGCTCCCGGGGGAAACAAAACGATATTATATATCTCCGTACAACAATCTGTGGACATTGCCGGTCATAAACTCTGAAACCGTAGGACACTCATGCGTATAGCGCAGAAAGATTTTATGGAATTGGTCCTTGCAATTGCCATGTTCATATGCATCCACAATGGCTCTGCGCATCGAACTTTCCACTGCCGACGGGGTCGAGTGGTGAACCGCGGCCACTGCCGGATAAAACTTATCCGTCATTTCATTGAGAATACCAGGCTGTTCCAAGGCCAATTGCAATCCGGTACACAGATAACGAAAACCGGCACTATGATGTTTAAAGCCGAATAACAATAACTGTGAAAATACGAGTTTTTCAGTATCTACTGCATTCATCATATTCACGGTCCCTCTCTTTCAAGTCGATTATCGTCAAAATTTGGTAACTAAGCAAGGACTTCGCCAAAATACGAGCATATTCCCTTAAATTCGTTGTATTTCGACATGAAACGACGGCCATTCGACAAAATGTGTATTCTTTGGTGGGAGAAAAACGGGGGTTTTCCTTTTGATAAAGAAGAGGTAGGATAAAGATAGAAAGACAAAATGGAGGTGCTAGCTATGGATCAACAGCAGGCTGTTCTACAAAACATTTTGACAAGGCGCAGTGTGAGAAAATACCAGCAAAAACCTATTCCGCATGATGTACTGGAAAAGATCTTGGAAGCAGGATTTTGGGCGCCCAGCGCCAGCAACCGCCAGACTTGGCATTTTACCGTGATGACAAACAAAGACACCATCGACAAATGGAACGAGGCCGGGAAACAATGGATGGCCCATTGCGGCAGGGAATCACAGCAAAGAATTGGCCGAGACCCGGAACGGCATGTGTTTTTCCATGCGCCATGCGTCCTTTTGGTATCCTATAAAAAGGACCCAAGCTGGCACAGCAACTGGGGAGAGGTGGATACGGCCCTGGCCGCAGAAAACATCATGCTAGCCGCTCATGCCATGGGGCTGGGCAGCTGTTATATTGGATGGTTTACGCCTTGGCTAAAAAGCGGGGCCGCCGGCGAGCTGCTGCGGGATATGCCGTTGCCAGAGCATTACCAGCCGTTTCATTTCATTACA
>UREB01000053.1 GCA_900546685.1 uncultured Eubacteriales bacterium
CCGTAAACCGTACCAGATGCAACCGTACCGGGCCGCAGTAACAGGCCAGGCGTTTGGCCAGGTCCTCTACCTTTTGCTGCGCCGCTTGCCCTGTATAAGGTGGGCTCATAAAGTGCATAGCGGTCACCGTCATCCCGCGTTTTGCCATCGCATAAGCCGCCACCGGGCTATCAATGCCGCCGGACAGCATCACCATGCCTTTGCCGCTTGTGCCGATGGGCATACCGCCTACAGCCTCCCTGGCGCTGGCATATACATATGCGCTGTCTCTCACCTCTACCTGTACCGTAATTTGCGGATGATGCACATCCACCTTGACGTTTTCCATCGCCTCCAAAATACGGCCGCCCACCTCGCGTGCAATGCCCTGGCTGTTTGGGAAAAAGGACTTGTCCTCCCTGCGGGCACGCACTTTGAATGTGCAGGCAGTCAGGCCCCTATGCGCCATGGCGTCTTTTAGCTCCATGATGGCAGCTTGGGCCATGGCCTCCAAGGTCTTGTCCACCTGGGCCGCGGGGCTGACCCCCACGACGCCAAAGGTGTTGGCGCATTGCTCTACAACCTCTGCTTCCGCCTCCGGCGCAAATCCGGATACAAAAACTCTGCCCTGCATTTCCCTGACTTCGCAATGCAGGCCTTCCAGGTTATTCGCCAAACGCTGACGCAAAAGCCGCTTGAAAAACGGACGATTCAACCCTTTCAGATGAATCTCTCCATATTTGACCAATACCAATCGCTGTTCCATTTTATCTCCTTACAAACCTCCTGATGCGCGCCACACTTTCCTCGACCGCATCCGCTACAATTTCCGCCTGCTCCACCGTATTCATACAGCAGAAAGAAAACCTTAGCGTGCCCTGCGCCACCTGCGGCGGTACACCCATGGCGCGCAATACACGGCTCTCTCCCTTTTTATGCGAGCTGCACGCGCTGCCTGTGCCCACATAGATATACTTTTCTTCCAGCGCATGCACCAAGGTTTCTCCTCTTGTGCCTTCAAACGACATAGAAAGGATATGCGGCGCACCCTCTTCTGCCGGCGGGCCGTTCAAATGTGCGCCCGGAATACGGACTAGCCGCTGATAAAGCGCCATTTTTACCGCCCTCATCTGTTGCACATACGCATCCCTATGCTCGATATACTGTCTCAATGCCGCGCCTAGGCCCGCAATGCCCGCAATGTTTTCCGTACCGGCACGATAACCATGCTCCTGGCCTCCGCCAACCATGACGGGCTGTATGCCGCATCCACGGCGTACATACAACACACCCGTTCCCCTTGGTGCATGGAATTTATGCCCGCTGATAGAATAGGCATCCACCAATCCGCCTGGAAATCTCAGCTTGGGAAAAGCCTGTACGCCGTCACAATGAACGATACATTGTGGCGCAATGCTCTTCGCTGTGCGGGCCAGCGCTTCAATATCGTTCACAGCTCCCGTTTCGTTGTTGACCTGCATAATGGAAACCAGCCTCGTATTCGGCCGCATCGCCGCCCGAAGCGCCTCCGTGGTTACTTCGCCTCTCCGGTTTGTGGGCAGCAGACTAACCTGCGCACCGCGCTGCTGTTCCAGGTAGCGGAATGTTTCATATACGCTGCTATGCTCGCTTTGATCGGTAATCACATGCGCGTGCATCATGCGCTGCGGCACTGCCCCCATGATGGCGTCCACATTGGATTCTGTGCCCCCCGAGGTGAAGATGATCTCTTCCTCCTTTACCCGCAGCTCCTTGGCAAAATCAGCCCTTACCTCCGACAATAAATTGGAAACTTTTACCGCCGGCGCATATAGGGCCGAGGGATTATAATATACCTCCGTCATACACGACAAAACCGCCTGTTTTGCGCACTCAAACGGCTGTGTTGTCGCGCTGTTGTCAAAATAAATCTCCATACCGTTCCTCCAGTTTTTTATTTTACCATGCGATAGCAATTATCGGCAACAATCGCCCAAAAGCTTTTTTTTATTTGCCCGTTCTGATATAATATATGAAAATGTAAAGAATAGGGTGTGATGTTATGCGTTGTCCTAGATGCAATGCCACGGTGGACGATTCCGCTTTGGTATGCCCGGAATGCGGGCTGCAATTCTCGGATACCGAATCTACCATAGAGACGGAAGTGGAAACTGCAAGCCAGGCCGCAGCGCCGGCGGAGGCTTCCTCTGTCATAGATTCCGATACGGAAGATAAGACGCACGCTCCCTCTGTGGAGAAGGAAAGCGCTCCTGAAAATGCGTCTTCGGAGAACAGCGAAGAGCAGACCCCTGCTTTGTCTCGAAGGGCTAGGGCAGAAGCCACGGAAGCTGCCAAAAAGGAAAAGCGTACAAAAGTAAAAAAAGAGCGTAAGGTGGCAAGAGAGCCTCGCCGTAAGAAAAAAGAACCGCAAACGCTGAGCCGCATTGAGCAAAAGGAACTAGATGCTCAGCGTAAAAAACGGAACCGTCGCAGGGCATGGCTGATCGTGGGGATCGTCATCGTCGTTCTTGGCATTCTTTTCGTTTTCGTCAACAACTATGTGCAAAGCCATTATGATTCCTGGTCGCAGATGCTGCGTTTGGAATTTGGCATTGGCAGCCTACCGACGCCGGAAAAGGCAACGGTGGAATCCATCACCAATGCCGACGGTAAGCCCGCGCGTAAAATCACCGTGCAGGGCATGAGCCCCGATGTGCTTTTGATTAAGTCCATGGATAATCAGCGCGTAACCTTTGTCAACGGAGAGGCCACCATTACGGTGCCGGATTCCTACTTTATCCCTAAGGAGATCACCACAACGGAAACGGATTTCCCCGTCACATTGGATATGGTCATTTTGGATAACCGCGGCAACGAGGTGCAGGTGCCATGTGATCCGTTTACCATTGAGATTCCCCAGGCGCAGGCTTCGGAGATGAATCCGCCTACCGATACTTACGAAACCAGCGATCCCAACTTGACGCTGTCCTTCAAGTGTTCGCCAGACAGTACCATCTACCTCAACGGCGAACAGCGTACCGAGGATATTTCAAGTGGCCAGTTCTCCGTTTCCCTGCCCTTGAGCATGGGGGAAAATACCTTTGATTTGGAAGTGCGCGCGCCTTACAGCGCGGCAAATAAGCATCATTTGGTCATCAATCGTGTGCTGCCGGCCGCCGGTGTTTCCTTTAACGGAGCCATTGGCGCACGAACCACTGACGCTCGGCCAAAGCTGGATGGGAAATTTGAAGCCGGCGCAACCCTCTCTCTTGTCAGCGGAAAGGGAAAGCTGAATGTCAATACGCAGAACAATACCTTTTCTATTGAGTGCGATCTCTCCGGCTATGGCGACCATACCTTTACCATCAAAGCAACCAAGGAAGGGCTGCGTGATGGCGAACTGACCTGGACCATTGAGCGCATCCCGGATTCCACGAGCTATGTAAAGCAATGTAAGGAAGCGGATGTGGCTAAGGTCGTGGATAACCCGAAAGCATTTGTGGGGACGCCGCTGTGCTTTAGCGGTACAGTGCAAGCCGTAGAATCACAAAAGCTAACGCTTTCCTTTGTTAGCGGCCAGACCATGACCTTCTCCTACAAAGGCGATACCCAATATGCGGTAGGAGATAATGTGAAGGTCTACGGGCAGCTTTTGTCAGCCAACGATGATAAGACCTATGAAGCACGTGCTTTTTTCATCGTAAAATAAATTATATCTAAAAAGGGCTGGATGGTTTCATCCGGTCCTTTTTCTATGCTTTGCAGTAATTTTCCTTTGTTAACTCCATGTTTTTCTGAAAATATGGAGTATAATAAAAGGCGTATTAGAAAGGATGATCCTTAATGGACCAAAATACAAAAATCGGGCTGGTATTGTCCGGCGGCGGCACAAAGGGAGCCTATCAAGCAGGCGTATATAAGGCCATGGAGGAGCTTGGCCTAATTCCTCATATCAAAGCCATTGCCGGCACCTCTATTGGCTCGTTCAATGCTCTGCTTTTTTCCTGCGGTACGGTGGATCCTTTTGCTTTATGGAAAACCATTACGTTTTCTACGCTTTTGCAGTATGTGGATCCCAAGTCCCCTCTGGCCAATTTGTTCAACCAAATGAAAAGCAAGGTATTCAAAACACAGACAGAGGACACGCAGGAGGAAAACGATTCGCGCGCGCTTTTAACGCAGCTCAATCAAAGCGGATTGGGCCGCCCCATGCTTGATCTTTACAAGGCATTGGTCACGGAGAATACCGATTTGAGCCGACTAGATACTCTCGGTTATCCGGTATTTGCCTGTGCCTATGATATAGAGGCGCATTGCCCTGTCTACTTTGATCTGACCAAGCAATCCAAAGACCTTGTTACGGAGATCGTGTTGGCTTCCTGCGCTGTGCCCCATGTTTTCCCCGCTATTCCCATTCATGGGCGCATGTACGCAGATGGCGGCGTCAATGATCCCCTTTATCCCGTCGCCAACGCCGACAACTGCCCCGCCATTGCCCTGTCAGCCACCGAGCTGGATATGCTGATCCTCATCCATTTGCATGAAAATGAGCCCGTAGATCTGGCCTTTTTTGACGGCAAGCCTATTGTACACCTCTTTCCCTCCCAGCCGCTAGAACGCGTATCCGGAAGCGGATCGTTTGATATGACTCAGCATACATTGCTGCGCAGGCTAGCACTTGGGTACGAAGATGGGAAAAGGGTGCTTTCTCCGCTTGTTTTGTAAATACCATTCATAAAAAAACACTGCTAATACGCAGTGTTTTTTTATTATTTCACTTTGCCAAACAGCCGTTCATATTTCTCATTCTGGCTAGGACTGTGGGTAGCATAGCCAATCGGCAGCTTATCTTGGCAAGCTTGGTTTACCTTTTCTGCCCCTGCTTCCCCAAAAGCGCCGCATAGCTCGATCAAATCCACCTTATCTTCCTCGGCCCATTGCTTAGCCACTTGGCAGGCCTGCTCCAGGTTATCTACTGCCACGATATAGGTTTCATCTTGCCCATGGCAAAAATATGCATTGTGGATTTTCGGATCGTAGCCCTCGTGCATTTGGATGTACCCAAACCGGAACTTTTTCATCTTGCTTTCACCCTTTCTTTTTGCAGCCTTTTTGGTCTTTTATTATATCATACTTATTCTCGCTGTAAAAAAACGAGGGCCGAAATATATCCGGCCCCCTATCAATAGCTGCCTTTTCCCAAATGGGATCTGCACGGCAGAAATGCCCTGCACAGGGGAGATGCCCGTTGTGCAGAAAGCAGGTGCGGCAGCAACACCTTTTTATTTATGTACAAACTGCAGCGCATCTTCCAGCGGCACAGTATGCCTCAGCTTTTGATAAATATTTCTTTGCACACTCTCTTTGGGCGCCTTTTGCGCATCCATCCATGCCTGTATTGCCTGTAAACAGCTTTCCTTGGCCCGCGGGCCGTTTTCCGTGCAATGATGAAACGAGATTTGCGGCAGGGTAAAAACGATTCGCTGCTCCTGGATCTCATAATACACCGTCAGCTTCTCCTTGCGGTATTGCGCCAACTTCCCCGCAAGATTTACTGCGCCCACCGTTTCCAGCTGTTCCACATGCCCACAGGAAATGCACAGAAAAATCCTCTCATTCATCCGATTCCCCTGGCTTACCGTACCGCATTCTGGGCAGCGGCTAAACAAACCCCTGGCACTGACAAGCACAGCGGGCGGCATACCGCAAAGCTCTGTACGGTATCGCAGCCTTCCCGCCAAACGATTGTAGCTTCTTACCGTCATCTGCGGCGCTGTGAACATATCCAGGCTGTCGTTTCTTGTTACCAGGTTTGCCAGCACGATACGGGCTTTATGCTCTTTTGCCAAGGCCAATACCTGCTCTGATAACCGGCGCTCTCTATGCTCTCCCGGTTCCTCTTGCAAATAGCCAGTACGCAACACAGCCCCTTGTTCACTGCAAAGTGCATAGCAGATCGTATGCTCTATGCCTCTGGAAACCCCCAGTGTCGTCCTAACGGATTGTGCCTGCCTCGGCGCAATCCACAGCCTTACATGTAAGTAATATTTGCCATCGCGCTGCACCAACTCTGCACTTTTGGCAGAAGCCGTTCCATTTTGCAGCCACAGCAGATGCTGTTTTTGCCAACCGCCTATCTCCAGCGGATACAGCTGATAGCAGTAAGGACGCCTACTCTGTTTTAAGATTTTATCGCTGGTAAGGTAGCGCAGCTTCCCTTGGCGCCGCGGCGGTGTTTGCCTAGCCTGCTCGGCATTGAAAAGATAGAGTTTTGCGTAGTATCTATCCTGTATTTCATCGTACAGCAATGCATAATTTCTTGTTTCGCTATACCGGCAAAATAACAGCGGCCTTTGCCTATGATAGCGTTCCAACCAATAATCCAAAGTACGAGGGGCAATTGGCTCTTTCCGCATCAAAAGCTGCGTTAAGTCCTCGTCATTGCTTTGCAGCATCGGGTACCGTTTTCCGCTTCCCTTTTGCTTTTGCACGGTATAAAGATAGAGCGTCTTTGCCACATCACGCTTTAACGCATCCTTAAACGGCTGTACGCCCAGCTGATCTACCTGCGGCATATATAGGTTGATCTGCCTGGCAATCTCTGCTTTGCTGCATATATGCCCCTCAATTTTGGGTCGCACGCATCTGAGCAGGCGCTCAAACGCAGAAGCATATCGATCCATTGCATCTTCCAGCTGCCGCTTTTTATGCTCTGTCGGAGACAGCAGCTTAAGCGATACAGTACAATATGGCATAGCGCTGTCCCCCTTTCTATCAAAAAAACGCCAGCGTAACCTGCTTATCCAAATCTCGCAGGCATTGGGCAATATCGTGAACCAGCCGCAACTTCATTGTAAGATCCAACGGCATGTCCGGGTCATCATACGCAGGATTCAGCGCACGGCCCACCAAAAATTTTACGCTTGTGCTCTTTTGCACCAGCAGCTGTGCCAAAAGATAGGCGCCATCCCGCCCCTGCTGCAAAACGCGGTCGCGCCCGGTATCGCCGGCAGCATAGGCCCGCATTAGCTCCAGCGCACGGCCCATGGTCACAACGCCTTCCGTCACGAGATCTACGCCTTCTATCTTTGCCACCGGAGGGATCTCTGGCGTAATATAGTCCAGCTGCGTAGTTAGTGCACGGCCGCTGACCTTGGAGACGATCTTACTGGTCGTACCGCCGCACACGACTTTGTTTCCCTCAAAGGATAACAGCGTATCCACCAAAAAGCGATCCTGCTCCCTGTTTTGCGGCGGCCCAACCATCACGCAGGTCTGGCTGGGAATTCTGGCCCTGCAAACGCAAACGCTGGTGTCGTCCCGAATCGTTTGGTTATACAGGCTTTTGCAGGCCTGCAAAAGTAGATTCTGCAAGGTACGCGGACTCTTATCACGCAAAACTGCATTTTCCATATAGGTTGCCACATTTTCCCAGCGCCAACCAAGGTCCAAATACGAACCCAGCCCCGCATGCGTCACGCCGTCGCTCATCAAAACGAATACGTCTTCCGGGCAGATGGAAAACCGCGCTTGGCGAACGCATTTACCCGCTACATCACGCTCTTCATAAGGAATCTCCACTCGCTTTCCAGCGCGCAAAAGCAGCATCGGCGGATTATCATACTCCACCAGATAGGCCTGCCCCGTGATCCCCAGCTCTAAAAAGGTAAAGGTAGAGTATGCCAGGTGCCGTTCGCTGCATACAGGCAGCGTAGAGGCAATGGTTTCCAGCACATCCTCCAGTTCTGCCCCTTGCGTTAGCATGGTGGCCACGATCTTACTTGTTAAAGACGCTAAAATATTGGCCTTTACACCGCTGCCCAGCCCATCTGCAAGCACAAGATAGGTCTTATCCTCGCGTTTTACGATTTCAACCTTATCGCCGCACAGCTCTTCGCCCTGCTTATGCAAATGGCCCGTACTGGTTTCAAAATACAGCTTCATTGCCTGGGCTCCCGCAGAATAGACTGCTTTAGCTTTGTAAGCGCCATTTTGGTTTCTCCCGTTGTCTCTCCCAAAAGGCTGGCGATTTCCTGCGCTACACGCATTTGCTTTTCAATTACGCGCTGCGCCGTTTCCACAGTTTCTCCTCGCAGCAGTTCCAGTTCATGCCGTTTTCGTTCTTCTTCTGTAATATCCTTTAACAGCAGCAAGCAATCTCCATTTGGCAACGGCACTACGCTCTGCTCTACGATATGCTTTTGGTCTTCCGTCGCGGTGGTTTGTTCCAACAACGGGCGGCCGCTTTGCTGTACCTGTTTATATGGCACCTCATTCAAAAGCGATTCGATGTGTGCCCCTTTCAGCTCATCTGCCATATCCAAAAACAATGCTTTCGCCGCCGCATTGGCTTCCAAAATACATCCCTTATCATTGAGAAGTACAATGCCGTTCGGCGTATGCTCCAGGATCAAATTGGACATGGATTCCGCCTTTTCTCGCATGTATGGCAAGCACATAAATAGATCTGCTTTGCCCTGGAAAACAGCGATCGCCTTTTCCCGACAGGTCGAATAGCCGCAGGTGCCGCAATTCAGGCAGTCCTGTTCCTTACGTTTCCCCAACTTTTCCAAAATCAGCTGAATCTGGGCTTCGGTGGGCTGTTTTCGTTTGATCGGCTTTGCGTGATATTCTGCCAAAGCGTCCACTTTGGCATTTTCTGTCAAAGGAGCGGGCCCTTCCATTCTTTTGCGCGCACGCTCTACCACCTCTTCACGGGCCAACACCAGCGGCAAACCCAACCCTTCCATCCCGGGCCCGCCCAAACAGGACCCGGTACAAGCGGACATCTCGATAAAATAGCCTTTCATACGATGTGTGCGCATGGCCTCCAACGTCTGCATACAGCGATCCAGGCCATCAACAGACAAGCATCGGTACCTTTTTCTGGCACGCACATCCAACGTGCTTACAATTCCGCCCGGCACCGGGTACAGTCTGCTTTTTGTCTGCTGTATTTCCGCCGCTTTTTCGTCGCTTTCCAAAAGCTCTATCCCGGCCTCTTTCATCCATTGTTGAAGCTCTGCCAAGGTTAAAACGGCAAACAGATCTCCCCGTTTGCCCGTTTCCAGCTTCTTTGCAAAGCAGGGGCCGATAAACACCACCTTAGCCCTGTTTCCATATATGGCATGGATCATTCTGGCATGTACTGTAGAAGGGGAAGCCACAGGCGCCAAATACTGTGTCAATTCCGGATAATGCTTTTCTACCAATGCAATGATGGAGGGGCAGCAAGTGGATAGGATATTCTCCATTTTACCTTCCTGCATCAGCTGCTCATACTGCCGGCTGACCTCTGTGGCCCCGATGGCCGTTTCCTCTACCTGGGCAAATCCCAATCGTTTTAATGCGTTTGAAAGTACAGCAAAGCTGACCCCCTGAAATGCAGCAGCATAAGAGGGTGCCAGCGATGCAATTAGCTTTTGATGATTTTGAACAGCGGTCTGTACCGTTTCCAGATCGCTCTTTATTTGTTTTGCATTTTGCGGGCATACCATCGTGCATCTGCCGCACAAAATACATTCATTATCGATGACCCTTGCTTGTTCGTTTTGAAATGAAATGGCCTTCACGGCGCAATACCGGATACATTTATAGCAGTTTTTGCAATTTGCAGGCTGAAACTCAATGAATCCCATCTATGCGCCTCCCCTCTCTCATTTGGTTAAAGGCAATACCTTCCCCTTCATCAAGCTTGGGACGTCCTCAGGCACCACATGCGTCAACTTTTCTTCGCCGATT
>UREB01000054.1 GCA_900546685.1 uncultured Eubacteriales bacterium
TTTGGAAAACATGGATGTCATGATAGAATTTTACCGAAAAGAGACGAATGAGGAGGTTGCACAGAGTTGAAAAAGGTCAAATGCGTGATATGGATCCTACTGTGTACGCTGACAGTCTGCGCCTGCCAAAGCCAAGAAAAGCAATCCCCGACAGATACGGTGGATGCATTTATGAAAGCGCTGTCCTCTATGGATGGCGAAACGTTGGACAGCCTTTATGCCGCCGAAGAACCATTGGAGTCGATGTTGGATAGCGAGACGGACAAAAAGCTGGTATCCGCTGTGTTTGCCAAGCTTCAGTGGGAGGTCAGCGCACAATCCATAGAAGAGGATTTGGCCCGGGTACATCTCAAAATCACCGCTGTGCCATATCGTAAAATGGTACAGGCATATGAAACGCATGTAAAGGAAAATCTGGAAAGCTACCGTGCCAAATACAGTGATATGGACGATGAACCTACCAGGCAGCCATTTTGGAGGATCGGTTGGCTTTTTATCAGGCATATACCGAGACGGTAACCACAGAGGTGGATATGGATCTGGTATATCAGGAAGATCGATGGATCATTTCGCACTGCGAGGGATTGTCGAATGCGCTGCTGGGAGAAAGCGATGTGTAATGCGTAAAAAGAAGGGTAATCTGCCCTTCTTTTTTTGCCTTGCTTTCAATCTCTGGAAAAGATGATATACTGAAAAACGGAAAACGATGTACGGCCTGTTTTCAGCCGTGCTTTAGGAGGAATGATCGATGAGCCGTAAACAGAAAATAGGCGCGCTGTGCCTGGCGCTGTGCTTGGCCCTATTTTGTTCTGCCTGCGGTGCGCCGCAGAGCCAGGCCGGGGAGGCCCAGATGTCGGCATCGCTGACGGCCGCGCCGACAGAGGCGGAGGAAACGCCGCAGACGTCTGCGGTGCCATCGAAAGCGCAAACGGCCCAGCCCACCCAAAAACAAGAGAAGAACGAAAAGGAAAATGGCGGAGCAAAAGCGACCCAGGCGCAAAAGACACAGCCAAAGGCCACGCAGCAGCCCCAGCAGCCGGCCAAGATCAAGGTCACGGTCAAGGTGGACTGCGCCACAGCAGCTGCCAAAAATGAGGGCATTCGAAAGCAATACGGCAGCGGCGGCGTCATAGCGTCCAAGACCATAGAGCTGGAAAAGGGCGCCACGGTATACGATGCGTTGAAAAAGGTATGCCCAGATGCCAAAGAGCAGGGCGGCTATGTCTATAAAATTGGGCAGCTCAGCGAACAGGATATGGGAAAGCTTAGCGGCTGGATGTACAGCATCAACGGCACCTATGTGCAGGTAGGATGCAAGCAGAAAACGCTTTCGGACGGCGACGTGGTTCGGTGGCGCTATACCTGTGATGGCGGCGCGGACATCGGCGGCGCAGCATGAGCCGGCAGCGCTGGTTTGAAACGCTGCATCCCAGCGTAGTGCTGGTCTATTTGGTGGGCGTGATGGGGCTGGGGCTGTGTACGCTGCACCCGATCTATCTGGGGTTGATGAGCCTTTGTGCCTTGGTGGTCAACATTTGGCTGCGCGGTATAGGCCGGACGGCACGCACACTCATGCATGCGCTTGTGCTCTGCTGCTTGGTAACAGCGCTGAATGCGCTATTCAACCATAGCGGCGCTACGGAGCTGGCGGTGCTGTTTGGCAACCCTCTAACGATGGAAGCGCTGGTCTATGGCCTTGTCAGCAGCCTGATGCTGCTTACGATGTGGCTATGGTGTGCTGTTTGGCAAGTATGGATGACCAACGAGCGCTTTTTGTACTTATTTGGAAACCTGGCTCCTACGCTGTCGCTGATGCTATCCATGGTGTTTTCGCTGATTCCGCAAAGCGGAAAAAAACTATCGCAGATTCGCCTTTGCCAAAGGGCGCATCATGCTGATAGGAAAAAGCAGCGAGGGCTGTTGATACGCCAGATCTCTTCGCTGCTTGTGATGGATATGGAGGATAGCATGCAGACGGCGGATGCGATGCGCTGCAAGGGATACGGCGTTGGTCGGCGCACGGCCTTTTCCCTCTTTCGCTTTACCAAGCGGGACGCTATCTGGCTGATTGCGGGGCTTGTGCTGCTTATAACCGCGGTACCGGGGGTCGTTTTGGCCAATCGAGGATTGGTTTTTTATCCGTGGCTGTTTTGGCCTGCCGCACTGCCGGTTTGCCTGGCAGGGTTGGCGTTGTTTGCGCTGCTGCCGCTGTTGGTGCAGGGAAAGGAGTGGCTCTCATGCAGATGGTCCAAGTAAAGGATTGGGGCTTTTGCTATCCGGGCTGTGAAGCGCCGGCGCTTTCTCATGTGAATTTTACCATCGAGGAAGGGGCGTTTGTGCTGCTGTGCGGTGCTTCCGGCAGCGGGAAAAGCACGCTTTTGAGCCATTTAAAGCGCGAGATGGCGCCGCATGGAACGCAGATGGGCGTCATCGAATGGCAGGGAAGCCCGTTATCTGCCATGAGCGAAAAGGACAGCGCACAGCGTATTGGCTATGTAGCGCAGACGCCGGAAACGCAGATCGTGACGGATACGGTGTGGCATGAGCTGGCTTTCGGCCTGGAAAACCTAGGAATGCCGGCGCAGGTGATGCGGCGTAGGGTGGCGGAGATTGCGCATTTTTTCGGGATAGAGTCCTGGTTTCGGCAAAAGACAGATACGCTTTCCGGCGGGCAAAAGCAGCTGGTCAACTTAGCGTCTGTGATGGTCATGCAGCCAAGCCTGTTGATTTTAGACGAGCCGACCGCCCAGCTGGATCCTGTGGCGGCCCGTCAGTTTTTGCAGGCCGTTCAGCGCGTTCATGAAGAATTGGGCATTACGGTACTCTTATGCGAGCATACGTTGGAGGAGGTGCTTGGGCTGGCCACCCAGGTGCTGTTTTTGCAAGACGGCGCCCTGGCTTTTGATGGCGCGCCCCAGGCTTTTTTGCAGAGGATGGCAGCGCCATCTTCGGCGCATTTTCGATCCGCGCTGCCGGCTGCCAGCCGTCTGGCGCTCTCCCTCGGCAAGACAGAGCCTATCCCCGTTACGGTGCAGCAGGGACGCCGCCTATTAAGAGCGCAGCGTGCGCATGTATCGGTGCGTTCCTACCAGACGCACCAGGGCGGGAAAGCGTCGCCTGTTCTTTGCGCCAAAGAGCTGTGGTTTCGCTATCAAACGGAGCTTCCGTTTGTGCTCAGAGGTTTTTCCATGTCGCTGTTTGCAGGGGAGATACATGCACTGGTAGGCGGCAACGGCTGCGGCAAAAGCACAGCGCTCGCGGTATTGTGTGGCGGGTATAAGCCGCAGCGCGGTAAATGCAAAGGGAAGGTGCAGACAGCGCTGCTGGCCCAGGATACGCGCGCGATGTTTGCCCACGATACAGTAGAGGCGGAGCTAAGGCAAACAGCGCGGATACACGGCCAGATGGAAAGATGGGAAGAAGTGACAGAAAAGCTGCAAATCGCACCGTTGCTGCCAAAGCACCCCTATGACATCAGCGTGGGCGAGCGCCAGCGTGCCGCGCTGGCAAAGTGCCTATTGACAGGGGCAGGCGTCTTGCTGTTGGATGAGCCGACAAAGGGCATGGATGCCTTTTCCAAACACAGGCTGGCCGGCCTGTTGGCAACGGCCAAGCGTATGGGGCAGGCTGTGTGTCTTGTTACGCATGATCTGGAGTTTGCCGCCGCTGTGGCGGATCGCTGTTCTATGATGTTTGACGGAACAGTGATGGCCACAGACCAAGGCCGTGCGTTTTTTTTAGGCAACCAGTTTTATACCACCGCCGTGCACCGCATGACGCAGGGGATCTTGCCGGGGTGCGTCGTACAGGAGGATCTTGTCTTTGATGCAACATAAAATCAGCGCTGTGCTTTTGTTTTTGCTGGTGCCTGCCGCGATGATCGCTTGCATCCTCCTGCAAAGCCCACAGACGGCGCTGCTGTCTACGCTGGTATTGTTGGCAGCGCTGACGCCGTTTTTTCTTGCCTTTGAACGCCAAAAGCCGCGGCCCCGCGATTTCATGCCCGTCGTCGTACTGACGGCCCTTTCCGTTACCGGACGGCTGCTATTTGCCGCCCTGCCGAATTTTAAGCCGGTCTCTGCCATAGTGATCTTGGCGGGCGTCTGCTTTGGGCGGCAGAGTGGGTTTTTGACGGGCACGTTATCCGCGCTGGTCTCCAATTTGTTTTTTGGGCAGGGGCCTTGGACGCCCTGGCAGATGTATGCATGGGGCCTTATGGGGTATGTTGCGGGCGCGCTGGCGTCCACCAAGCTGTTTCGGCGTCCCTGGGCCGTTTTGCTCTATGGCTTTTTGGCCAGCTTTGGCTATGGCTTTTTGATGAACAGCTGGACGCTTTTTTCCTTTGTTCAGCCTGTAACATGGCAGGCAGCCCTGGCCACCTATGGCGCGGCGTTGGCTTTTGACGCTACCCACGCGGTCTCTACCGTGGCATTTTTATCCGTTACGTTGCTGCCTTGGCAAAAGGAGCTCAGGCGCATCCGGCAAAAATATGGGGTTAGAGAATTGTAATAAAGCATCCGGATATCCGGATGCTTTTACTATGCTTTCCGCTGCGCTGCCGCAGCGAATTGGCTGTTGTATAGCTGGGTATAAAATCCGTTTTGTGCCAAAAGCGTTTCGTGCGTGCCGCGCTCTATTACCTCCCCGTCGCGCATAACAAGGATACAATCCGCCTTTTGGATGGTGGAAAGGCGGTGCGCCACGATAAAGCTGGTTCTGCCGCGCATCATCTCATCAAATGCCTGCTGGATGGCCAGCTCTGTACGGGTATCGATGGAGCTGGTGGCTTCGTCTAAAATCAGCATACTAGGGTTTGTCAGAAGGATCCGCGCGATGCACAAAAGCTGTTTTTGCCCCTGGGAAAGGTTGCTGCCGTCATCCCCGACCGGTGCATCGTAGCCGCCGGGCAGTCGGCGGATAAATCCGTCGGCATGGGCCCGCTGCGCCGCGTGTATAACCTCCTCCCGCGTCGCATCTGGTTTGCCATAGGCAATGTTTTGCAATACGCTGCCACAAAACAGCCAGCTGTCTTGAAGCACCATGCCGTATAGGCCGCGCACGCTATTGCGCGTCAGTGTTTGCTGGTCTGCGCCATCGATGAGGATGCGCCCGCTGTCCAGCTCATAAAAGCGCATCAAAAGATTGATAAGCGTGGTTTTGCCACAGCCGGTAGGCCCCACAATGGCAATGCGTGCCCCGGGCTGTGCCTCCAGGCAAAGATCTTTTAGCAGGGGACGATCCTTCTGATAGGAAAAGCATACATGCTCCAGCGTCAGCTGCCCACGGCTGCTGTGTACCGTGCGCGCATCCTCAGGCTCCGGCTGTTGCTCCTCTTCCTCCAAAAAGGCAAAGACGCGCCGCGCCGATGCCAGGGCATTTTGGAGCTCGGTGATCACGCCGGAGATTTCATTAAACGGTTTGGTGTATTGGTTGGCGTACGATAAAAAGCTGGAAAGCTGGCCTACCGTCACGCCGCCATGCATTGCCACAAAAGCGCCGCAAAGCCCCACGCTGGCATACACCATGGCGTTGACAAACCGTGTACAGGGATTTGTCAGCGAGGAAAAAAATTGAGCCTTTACCCCACAGGCATACAATTTTTCGTTGATCTCGTCAAATGATTTTTGCGAGGCTTCCTCACGGCCAAACGCCTTTACGATTTTCTGATGGCCAATCATTTCCTCCACCAGCCCTGTCATAGCACCTCTAAGGGCAGATTGCTCATGAAAGAGGTGATACGAGCGCCTTGCAATAAAGGAGGATACAAACAGCGACAACGGCGTGACCAGCACCACCACGAGCGCGATGGTCGCGTTGATGGAAAGCATAAAGCCCAACGTGCCTAGGATTGTCAGTGCGCCGGTAAACAGCTGCGCAAAGCCCTGCAAGAGCCCATCGGATACCGTATCGATGTCGGTGGTCATGCGTGCAATCAGATCGCCGTGCGCATGGTTGTCGATGGTTTTCAGCGGCACGCGCTGCAGCTTTTCCGCCATGCGTGCCCGCAGGCTGTGTACGGTGTAAAAGGTGATATGGTTGGTGCACAGCGTCATGGCCCACTGAAACAGAGCGGCCAGGCCGATCATGGCGCCCAAAAGCAGAAGATAGCGCACTACGCCGCCAAACTGTACCAGCCCAGTGCCCAGCAGCAGATCCACCGCCCATCCGATGACAACGGGCGCCCATAGCGTTAGCACCACATACATGATGCCGCTGATAAGTGCAATCAGCAGAGTCAGCCGATACGGCGCAATGCTCTGCACAATGCGGCCCAGGACGGGTTTTTGTTTCATTGCGGATTTTTTCATTGCTGTCCTCCTTGCGCTTGGGTTTGGGAGGCTACGATTTCACGGTAGATGGCGCATTGCGCCATCAGCGTTTCGTGGCTGCCTTGGCCGGCGATGCGCCCATCCTCAAACACCAGGATCTGGTCACACTGCCGTAGGGTGCTCGCTCGCTGGGAGATCATCAACACCGTCCCCGGGAAATCGGATAGAGATTGGCGCAGCGCTGCGTCTGTGGCCAGGTCCAGGGCGCTGGCGCTGTCGTCCAATATCAGGATCTCTGGCTGCCGTACCAAGGCGCGCGCAATGGTCAGCCGTTGCCGCTGCCCGCCGGATAGATTGCGGCCGCCTTGGGCAATACGGGATTCCAGCCCCTCTGGCATGGCGCGTACAAAAGATTCTGCCTGCGCCATGCAAAGCGCATGCCATAGCGCGTCGTCGTCCGCATCCGGCCGGCCCCATTGCAGGTTTTCCCGCAGCGTGCCGGAAAACAGTACGGCGTTTTGCGGCACCAGGCCGATCTTTTGCCGCAGCGCTGCCATGGATTGCCGGCGCACATCCACGCCATCCACCCGCACGGCGCCTTGCTGCACATCGTAAAACCGGGGAATCAGATTCACAAAGCTGGATTTGCCTGCGCCGGTGCCGCCAATGAGGCCGACGGTACTGCCTTTGGCAATGGAGACTGTACAGTCCGAAAGGCTGGGGGCTTGCGCGCCGGGATAGCAGAACACCACATGGTCAAATTCGATCTTGGGTACGCCGCTTTTGGGCAAAACACTTTGGGGTTGCACAGGATCGGCCAGAGAAGGCTCTACGGCCAGCACGTCTGCAATGCGGTGCGCGCTGGCGTATCCCTTGGAAAGGATCACGATGAGGTTGGCCAAGGCAATCAGCGCCAAGAGGATCTGCGAAAGGTAGTTGATTAGTGCGATGACCTCGCCCTGTGTCAGGCGGCCGGCGTTTACCTCCAGCCCGCCGAACCAGAGTACGCACAGCACCGTGCCGTTGATGATAACATAGGTCAGCGGGTTCAACAGGGCGGAGATGCGCCCGGCCCGCACAGCGCTGCGGCGCAGCTGGGCGCTGGCATCCGCCATGCGCTGCGCATCGTCTTTCTGCCGAGCAAAGGCACGGATTACACGCGCCCCCTCCAGGCTTTCTCTTGTCACTAGGCCCACATGATCCAGTTTTTTCTGGATGGTGCGGTACAGTGGTACGGTAGCATGCAAAATGCCATACAGCACCGCTGCAGTCAGCCCCGCGGCCAAGAGAAAGAAAAGCGCGAGCTTGGCGTCGATGGTAAAGGCCATCACGATGGCGCCCAGCACCAAAAACGGCGAACGGATCACAAGCCGGATCATCATTGCCACGGAAAGCTGTGCTTGGTTGATGTCGCTGGTAATGCGCGTGATGAGCGAAGGTGTGCCAAGCTTATCCAGCTCGGCATGGGAAAAGCGGTTGATATGCCGGAAAAAGGCGCTGCGCAGCTCGGTGCCGAACCCCTGGGAACAGCGCGCAGCACAGTATTGGCAGATCAGCGCGCACATGAGCCCTAACGCACCTAAGAAAAACAGCAATACCCCCATCTTCAGCACATAGCCGCCGTCCTGCGTGGCAATGCCTACGTCTATGATGCGTGCCATGACAAGCGGCACGATCAATTCAAAGACCGCCTCTATTAGCTTGAAGATAGGGCCTAGGATCATCTCTTTTTTATAATGCTTTAGATAGACGGCCAGACGCCGCATATAAGCTCCCTTCCTTCTATGGTTCTTTGTTTTCATTGTAGCATGGCATATTCTATATATTTCATATATAATAAATATAGAAACTATATTTATTTTATATGGAGTGTGTCATGGAGCTCAAACAGTTACAGGCCTTTATGGCCGTCGTGGAGGAGGGAACCATCAGCGCAGCAGCCAAACGGCTGCATATGGCCCAGCCACCGCTCAGCTGTCAAATGAAATCGCTGGAAGAGGAGCTTGGCACCCCTCTGTTTTGGCGCGGTGCACGGCATATTACGCTGACCCCAGCCGGGCAGGCGCTGTATAAAAGGGCGCAGCAGATGCAGCGGCTTTCCGAAACGGCCAAGCAGGAGGTTGCAGCGCTGCGGGGCAAGGTGCAGGGCACGCTGCGCATCGGCACGGTATCGTCCTCTTCCGCGCGCCTTCTGCCGTATGTGCGTGCGTTTCATGCCCAGTATCCCGAAATACGCTTTGAGCTGGAAGAGGGCAATACCTATGAGCTGCTGGATCTTTTGCGGCGCGACCTGATCGAGATTGCCGTCGTGCGAACCCCATTTCCCATGGATGGGATGCAGTGCCGGTTTTTGGAGGCCGAGCCGATGGTAGCTGCCGCCCGGCCCGGCTGGTTTGCCGGGGAAAGCACGCTGAGTGTGAAGGCCCTGGCTTCCTGGCCCTTGATTGTGTACCGTAGGTTCGAAAACCTCATTGCCTCTGTTTGCCAGGAAGCCGGGTTTGAGCCAGATCTGTTCTACAAAACCCAGGATGCGCGCACCTCGCTGCTGTGGGCGGATGCAGGGCTGGGGGTAGCCCTGGTACCGCAGAGCGCGATGGCCATCATCCCCGGCGGGCTTTTGTTCCGCCCCATTGCGGAGGAAAGCCTATACACCCGCATTGCTGCCATCGCGAAACAAACGCGCACGCTATCCGAGCCGGCCGAAGCGTTTCTAGCTGCCTTTGGCGCTTGCTCTTAAGGGCCGTTATAGTGTAAAGTAGAGCCATTGAGAGTTTCGAGGAGGCGTATCAAATGGTTGTTATTACCATGGAAAATGGAAAACAGATCAAATTACAGCTGGAACCGGACAAAGCGCCGAGCACTGTAAAAAACTTTGAAAAGCTGGTCAGCGAAAAATTTTATGACGGATTGACCTTTCACCGCATCATCCCTGGCTTTATGATTCAGGGCGGATGCCCGGACGGCACCGGCATGGGCGGCCCGGGATACAGCATTCGGGGCGAATTTGCCGCCAACGGATTTAACAATCCCATCAAGCACACGCGCGGTGTTATCTCCATGGCGCGCAGCATGAACCCGGATTCTGCGGGCTCCCAATTTTTCATCATGCATGAGGATGCGCCGCATCTGGATGGCCAGTATGCCGCTTTTGGCCGTGTCGTAGAGGGTATGGACGTCGTAGACGAGATTGCAAACACCCCCACAGGGCGCAACGATCGGCCCAATACGCCGCAGGTTATGCGGTCCGTCGTGCTCATAGAGGATTGATGGGAAAATAAAAAAAGAAGCCGAGAGGCTTCTTTTTTGTATGGGAATAGGAAATACAAATACGTTTTTGGCGGGGAGCAAAGCAAAAATAAAAGTGCCCCCAACGACCATCCCATCATTGAAAGCACCTTTGCTCTAAATTAAT
>UREB01000055.1 GCA_900546685.1 uncultured Eubacteriales bacterium
CGGGGATATTGGATATGTCCGAACCATTGAAATGCGCAACGGCGCGCCTACCCTTGTGGTTGAATTTGGTACATGCCTATCACAAGCGTACAGCGGGACAGACCTGGACATCCTCGATCTTGCGTACGCTGCTACTGTCCACAAGTCGCAGGGCAGCGAATACGATTGTGTCTTGCTTTCCCTGCAGACCGGCCATTATCCAATGTTAACGCGCTCTTTGCTCTATACGGCGGTTACGCGCGCCAAGAAAAAGGTAATCATCGTCGGCAACCAGGCCGCCATTCGTCTAGCCGTGCATGCAAAAAATGATGCCGTTCGATGCACAGCATTGGCAGCGCGCATCCAAGAACAAAGGAGGTTGTCATGGCAACATACCTAGAAACCTATCGCACCAAAAAACTGGCGTACGAAGATTTGCTCTCCCATGGGCGGTCTTTGGACGGCAAGGAACTCTGTTTTTGTCTGGAAGCCATTTACAGGGTGCAGATACTGGAAACCCTGTCGTTGCTGGAACGCACGTGTCCAACCGGCCAAAACGATTCAGCCTTTGCGCTGCACGCGCGTTTGGTTGCCGGTATTTTAGGCGGCCTGTTGGAAGAACGACGGTTCCGAATCTACAAGGACGAAAAAATAGCAAACGAGCAAGCGGCTGCCTATCAGTCCTGCTTTACCTGTTTCAATGAATTTACAAAGCTGTGCATTTCCGGTGACGCGGCATCGTATCCCTACACACTGCATCAGATGCTGTACACCTATTGCTGTGCGTGGCTGCAATACCGCAACACCATCGTTGACCTGGACCATCAATATTTCAAAAAGGAGGCAACATCGCCATGACCATGGACGAATATAAAGCAAAAGCCGTACAAACGCTCAATGTTTCGGAAATTGGGTTTAATCCGTATGATTACCTGTCCCAGTCCACGCATCCTACCGGGGAAGCCTACTGGTATATTCCGCTGAACATCCAAATCAAATGGTTTCGCGCTGTCTACCCCAACGGAGGCATCGACATCTCGACCGAAAAAGTAGAGAACGGACATCGTGTGACAGCGTATGTGTACGCTGAACACGACCAAAAGCTGCTCGCCAGCGCCCAATGTGAAAAGTATGCAACACTTGAACGCAGCGATACCCAGGAATGGGCACAATTTGCGGCCAAATCCATCGCACTGGAAAGCGCAGGATTCGGCGAACACATGTCGCTTGGCAACGTCGGTACAGTAGAGGAAAACGTCATGTACGACAACGCATCCGCTGTCCCCTTTGCCGTGCCGCAGCCAGCCAGTATGCAGATGACTTTGGAACAGGCAAAAGCGCTCCCTTGCCGCATCAAAAAATATGGACAGATGACCTTGGGGCAGCTTGCTCTCACAGACCCTCAATCCATGCAATGGATTATCAACGAATCCAATTTTGATGACGCTTTTAAGCAGGCGGCGCTTATGATTGTACGTTCGTATCAGTCGATGCCCGCTTAATGCCCCGTTTGTTCAGAGGGGCGGTCATAATGGCCGCTCCTCTTGAAAGGAGGTGACGCCATGCAGTCTTTTTCTCTTACCATGCAAGATATCTTGCCCCTGCTGCCGTTGGATACAGTGGCCAAGGGCCGGTCGGTAGATTTGCCTTGCCCGGCCTGTAACGATACAAAAAAGCACCTGAACATCAACCTTGAAAAAAATGTGTTCCGCTGCAACCGCTGTGGCGAGCACGGCGGTGTTTTGAGCTTGTATTGCCTGTACTATCCGCAAAGTATGAAATCAGCGTTTCATGAAATTCAGAGGCAGCTTCAGGGAGAGACCGTACACCGAAAAATGGCTGTGCCTGAAAAAGCGGTCGCAAAAAAGTATGTGTCTCAGTCTCTTCTGGCGGATACATCCGTGCGTGATAAGACGTACCGTGCGTTGCTTTCGCTTTTATGTCTGAGCAGTGACCACGAAAAGGATCTGCTGCGTCGGGGGCTGTCTTACCAAATGATAGAGGAAAACCTGTATCGTACCGTTCCTATGACAGGGCAGGCCATGCTTTGCCAAAAACTGCTGGAACAGGGCTGTACGTTGGCCGGGGTCCCCGGATTTTACCAAGCCAAATCCGGTCATTGGATGTTCGTGTCTCCCGGCCGTGGCTTTCTCATTCCTGTGTTGGATATGGCAGGCTGCATCCAGGGATTGATCGTCCGGCTCGACCAAAGCCATAAAGGAAAATATCGCTGGGTGTCCAGTTACGATTACCAAGGCGGTGTAAAAGCGTACGGATGGGTTCATATAGCGGGGTCTTTACAACCACAAATCCTTTTGACGGAGGGCCATCTGAAAGGTGAAATCGTGCATCGGCTCACGGGGCAAACGGTGGTTGCCGTACCCGGTGTCAACAACTTAACAGAGCTCAAACGACTTTTGCCAGCATTGTACAAACAAGGCGTAAGGCGGGTAATGACGGCGTATGATATGGATTTTCTGCGCAAGGAACCCGTGAAACGCGCCTATCATCAGCTTTGCGTCCTGCTGGAACAAAACAAGTTTGCTTATGGTTCTTATTTCTGGCCGCCAAAATACAACGGGCTGGACGATTACTGCCTGGCCTGTCAAAAAGAAAAAATACGTTTTTACTGACACAATCCGTATTCTTGCGATTTTGCGCATTGGTCTGTGTCATTTATATACGTTTCAAAGGAGGTTTTTCTATGCTCATCAGTATTGACCACGGTAATTTGTTCATCAAAACGCCGCATCTTCGTTTCCCTTCCGGCATTGTCCGTCGGTATGTGCATCCCCCTGTCACAAACGACGTCCTAGAATACAACGGTGCTATCTATTCCCTATCCAACAATCGCCTAAGCTATCAGTACGATAAGACCCTAGACGAACGGTATTATCTATTGACACTGGTGGCCATTGCCAAAGAATTGGAGCTTGTGCATACCACACGCGCAGACATCACTCTTGCCGTTGGTCTGCCCCCGGAGCACTTTGGCCGTTTGCGCGCCCCGTTTGCCGCCTATTTCAAAAAGAGCAGTGACCCCGTTACGTTTCGGTTTGCCGGCAAAGCGTATACCATTGACATCCGCAACGTAATGGTATTTCCTCAGGCGTTTGCCGCCGCCATTACACAGCAGGACGTCATTGCGCAGTATGCCCGTCTTGTCATCATTGACCACGGCGGATACACATTTGATTACGTCGGCCTTCGTGAAAACCGGCTGGACGTTGACATTTGCGGCAGTTTGGACAGCGGCATCATTTCCCTGTACAATCAGATTCGTGAAGCTGTCAACGCCGGGTACGGGCAGCAGCTTGATGATACCCTCATCCAAGATGTACTGACCGGTAAACCCAACATTCTGAGCAAAGACATCAAGCGCATCATCCAAGACCATGCCCGGGCGCATGTAGAGGACAATCTCAGCAAACTGCGTGAACTGCACATCGATTTACATACCCTCCCTGTTTTGATCATCGGAGGCGGCGCGTTGCTTTTGCGCCCTTACTATGAACAGTCCCCTCAGATTGCCAAAGCGTTCTTTTGTGCGGACACACTGGCAAACGCAAAAGGCTTTGAACAGCTCGGCAAGGCGCAGCTGCAACAGGCGGGTGATCTTGGTGAAAACGGATAAACTGTTTCGTTTTACCATTCAAATCCCGGCCACTACACCTGAAAACTGCAAAGTCGGTGACTTTTTGGAATCGCTGAAAAATAAAAAAGCACGGTTCATCGTTTCCGTTGTCAGCGAGTACCTGGATGCGCATCCGGCATTGAGCAGCAGCACGTCCATCGTCGTACAGACACAGCCTTCCATCACGGAAGCTGCCATTTTAGCGATGATCGAGCGCGCTTTAGCACAACAACCCCGTACAAGCCATGAAACTGTACCAATGGACAGTAAAGAAGATTTGGCAAAAAGTATGTTGGCAGATATACAGTCCTTGTTTTAGGCCGTCCGTTGGACGGCCTTTTCTACTGTATATCCTCTATTTTTTATACGATATATCTGCTTTGTTTCCTTTGGTATTGTGCCTAATATTGATAATACAGAGGTTCTTATCATTGTTTATCGTACGAGGGATCGCATGTTCAGGAGATTTTCTTAACCGGCTTTCTATGTAACATTTTTCTGTATCCGTTTCATCCGAAAAATATCTTTGCGGGTGCACCATATTTGGTGCGCCCCTTTTTGTTTGTCAGGGGGTGATTCCGTTGCACGCCTAACGCCCATTCAAGTAAAAATTCTAACTTTTGCAGCGTGCCATCCTTGGCTTCGTCTGTGCCCTGTCAAAGATGGCACAGCATGGAAGAAGGTGGCACATGATGTATAACGATGAAAACCGTCTCTTTTATCTTTTTTCCGCCTATGTTCAACGCCATGTTCAAGGCGCAAGGCTTGACTTTTTACAGAAAGCATATCGGTGGCGCAACGAGGTTCCTATGGGCGATT
This sequence comes from uncultured Eubacteriales bacterium, assembly GCA_900546685.1. GTDB lineage: Bacteria > Bacillota > Clostridia > Christensenellales > QAND01 > UMGS1975. The sequence goes on from UREB01000055.1 coordinate 4,433, forward strand.
GGCAAACGTACAATCATGCTTTTATAAGCAGCCCCATAGAGGACGCCCTTTACGAAAACGAGTTTGTATTTGAGGAAGATCGCCTTGCCTCCGCTTTTCGACAGTTGCCGGAACGGCGCAAAAAGCTGTTGGAATATCTGTTTATTGAGGATCTGACGCCAAAGGATGCTGCCAACTGTCTCGGTTGTTCGGTAGACTACGTGTACCACCTCAAACGGTATACGTTGCGTACGCTCCGCAAAGCATTACAGGAGGACCAAAATGAGTTTTGAACAACTGCTTAGAAACGCCAAACAAGGGGATGCAGCGGCCCTGGAACAGTTATTGGAGCTCTATCGGCCGCTACTGATGAAAAACAGCTATGTGTTTGGGCGGTTTTCGCCCGATTGTTACCAAACGCTTGTCGAACGCTTTTTGATCGCCGTTCGTTGCTTTAAAATGCCCGATGATTTGTCAGAAAATTGACTTTTTCCCTGTCTTGATAGGATGAGAGAACAATCTGAATCCTGACCTTGTACCTTGACATTTTTCCATACATACCTTGGTACTTCCTCCTGGAGCGAGCGAAACACCCCGCCATGACCTTCAGAAGCCATAATGGTACGCCCGTCTGGCTATCGTGATGACAAGGGACGGCTCGGCATCGGAATGCGGGGAGAGCGCTTTACAGCGTTTCTGTGGGCTATCTTTAGCCGCCAAGGTTTTTCATATTGATTTTTTTCTTCTTATCAATTAAAAATGAAAGGAGAATAATATGTACCTTGACAACAAAATAAAAAATGATCAATGTCCTGTATCGTTAGAGGAGCGAATGACGTATCTGCTAAGTAATGGAATTACGTTGACTTTTTCAGCAACACAAAATGAAAACGATTACAAAGAGCAGATTGTTGATTTGCTATCCAGTTCATTTTTCTCTCGTATTTCAAAAACAAAGGAGAGTCATGATGAAACTGCAACCTCTGACAATACAAAATAGCAAAAATGAGAATATAGCTCATATCCCTCGTGTCTGTTGCCTGTACCGTGTTTCTACAAAACGACAATCCGAAGAAGCAGATATACCAATGCAGAGGATAGAATGTCACAAATTTTGTAACGAGCAAAACTGGCAAATCGTAGCGGAATTTTCCGAAAATGGAGTATCGGGCTTTAAGGTATCCGCTAATAAACGCGATGATATACTCGAAATCAAAAAACTGGCCCAAGAAAAAGCGTTTGATAAGCTGCTTGTTTTCAAATTTGATCGTCTTGGTCGTATTGAGAGTGAAACTCCGTTTGTCGTCGAATGGTTCATCAACCACGGTATTGAAGTCTGGAGTCAAGTGGAGGGGCAGCAACGGATCGAAACACACGCTGACAAGCTCATCAACTACATCCGGTTTTGGCAGGCCGCAGGTGAGAGTATTAACACATCTCTACGTGTAAAAACACGATGCAAACAATTGGCCGCTTCCCGACAATTCACCGGTGGTGTTCAGCCTATTGGCTACAAACTTGTGGATACGGGTTTGATAAACAGTAGAGGGTTACCTATCCACGAGAAAGTCATTGATGAAAAAGAGGCAAATCTTGTTCGTACAGCGTACGAGCTTTGCATTACAGGAAAAGGTACCTATCAAATTGCTTACATTCTCAGGCAAATGGATCCTAGTCGAAAATGGTCACAAAATACAGTGTTATATATGCTAAAAAACATCGCCTATACTGGCCGTTTCAAGTATGATGGTGTCGTATATCCCAAAAAAGAGGAATGGGTTATTGTTTCGGACGAAATGTTTGAATTGGCCCAAAAAAATATTGATGCCCGAAGGACCACACCAAAAAGTATCAGTACAGCCCCAAGAGGCAAACATTTATTGACTGGTTTGCTTTTTTGTGGTCATTGTGGTAGCAGGATGTGTGGTTCGACCAATAAGGACTTACATGGTAGCAGTTATCGGTATCGGCCTGTATATCGTTGTTATGCAAAAATTCAAAAAAGGCCGTGTGACGGATACAGCGTGTACAATGCACAACGTATAGAACAACGCATAAACGATATTGTCCATACTGTTTGCATGCAATTAGACAAAAATCCGAAGGAGACTGTGGTTCAAACGCTATGCTACGATTTGGAACGAAAAGCAAAGCAACAGTTAAAAGATGCTAAAGCAAATCTTTCAAGTTGGTTGAAAAAAGAACAAATCATAAAGGACAATATTATGCGTAGTTTGATGGGAGAGCAAATCTCTTTTCATATTGACACATTGGATTCGTTATTGAACGATTGCCAAAGTCAAATCCGCAAAGCATATATAAGCGTGGACGAAGCACAAACCGAATTGAACCAATCTTTGCAGAATAGCGAAAAGCTGTCTGCTCAGTACGATCAATTTAACAACTGGTGCCAAGAGTATGATATGGCAGACGTCTCCATCAAAAAAATGATTCTGGCAAGTATCTTCGATAAAATATATGTAGACAATCAGTACCGAGTCAATGCCATTATGAGCATGACTGCCCAACAGTTCGGCTTTGATTATAGTAAAGCCGTAATTGCAAACTAATGTATTTGAAAAGGAGAATGAACATAAAAGTACTTTTTAATGGTGCAAACCACACAACTTGGTAGTGCGCCTCGTTCGCATCGAGGAGGTCAGCGGTTCGACTCCGCTATGCTCCACCAAAAAGACAACCTTAAAAGGTTGTCTTTTTTTGCATATAGATGCTTAACACGCTATCACTTCCCGTCCTTTCCCCCTATTTGATGTGTTAAAAACACAAAGGTTCAGAAAAAAGAAAGAGACGCCCTGCAAAGGCGTCTCTTATTGTATTCTTTTATGTTTATTGCTGGGTAGCCTGGTCTATACAGGCAATGGCATTGAGCGCGCGGGGGAATCCAATGAAAGGCAGGCATTGCGTAATTGCCTGTATCATTGTTTCTCTCGTATTTCCAACGCTTACATTGCCTGCTGCATGCGCCTTTGCCTGGGCCTCGCATCCACCTAGGCAGCAAATGGCGCAGAAGGTGATAAGCTCCCTCATTTTTAGATCCAATGTTTTGCGTGTATAGAAATCCCCAAAGCAATAGGCGGACAAATACGCTTGAATATGCTTCAGCTCTTCAGGGGCGGAAGCGCGCATGGCATCAATGTTTTCTTTGCCAAAGATCCGTCGTTGCACCTCTAGCCCCTCTTCCAGGCGCGTCTGCTCGGTGACCGTCGCCTGGTCTGCCAGTGGCAGCTGAATGCCCTTGGCTTCAAATACTCGATTCACTTCTTCCAGAGCGCACTGTACCTTCTCCATTCCAATATAGGGGGTGCATTGGATAAGCGCTTCTTTGATCTCTTCCGGCGTAGCCCCCGCGGCCAGCGCAGCCTGTGTATATTTTCCGATGGCCGGCCAGGTCTGGCAGGTTGTCAGCGCTACGAGGACAATCAATGCTCTCTGCGTATCGGAAAGCGTTCCATGATGGGCTACATCGCCATATAAAAACCGCTGGGTGATCCTCTGAAATTCCGGATCCTGCTCATTGTTTTGCATCCCTCCGGCTGCCATCCCGGCCTGGAGAATTTTTTGCATGCGTTCCATTCTATCCATCTTTTCTGCTCCTCTCTACTCGTTCAAATCCTTTGTTCTCCCGTAGACCAGACATGCTGTTCTTTGGCCGAGGCCGCAGTATTCTGTGCCATTACGCCCACCAGTGCATGCGGCACATACGGCGCTTCCAGACGAGCCAATTCCTCCGGCGTTAGCCTCAGATCCACTGCCTTGGCCGCGCCTTCTATATGGGCTTGTTTTGTAGCGCCCACCACCGGGGCCGTTGTCTTGGTCAGCAGCCAAGCCAGCGATATCTCTGTCATAGAAACGCCTCTTTGCTCTGCCAACTCGGCCACTTGTTGTATGATCTTTTGATCTTCTGCTTCCGTACTGTCATACTTTAGCTTGGCATACGCATCCTCTGCCAAGCGCTTGGTTGGCTGCCCCTTGCGCTTTGCCAGACGCCCTCCGGCCAGCGCACTGTAAGGCGTCATCGCAATATTTTCTTCCCGGCAGTAGGGCGCCATTTCCCTTTCCTCTTCGCGAAAAATCAAATTGTAGTGCCCCTGCACAGAAACGAATTTGGCAAAGCCCTCCTTTTCTGCCAAAGCGTTTGCTTTTGCCAACTGCCAAGCAAAACAATTTGAAATGCCGATATACCGTGCCTTTCCCGCTTCTACCACGCGGTTTAAGCCCTCCATAATGTCGTACAAGGGCGTCTGATAGTCCCACATATGGTAGATGTAGAGATCCACATACTCCATGCCCAGATTTTGCAGGCTTTTATTGAGCATCCGTTCAATGTGCTCCTGTGCGGAAATGCCTTGCTCTATCTCCTCGGCCGTACGCGGCAAAAATTTGGTAGCCATAACAACTTGATCGCGTTGGGCAAAATCGCGCAAAGCACGCCCTACATATTGCTCACTGGTGCCGCTTTGATAGGCGATGGCTGTATCAAAAAAGTTTACGCCCAGCTCCAATCCACGACGAATGATCTTTCTGCTCTCTTCCTCGTTAATGGTCCAGGAATGCTGACCCTTGCCGGCGTCTCCAAATCCCATACATCCCATACAAATGCGTGATATCATCAAATCGGCATTGCCCAGCTTTGTATATTGCATACTCTTTTCCTCCTTAGCATCAGGTTTTTTCTGCCAAAGCGCCCTATGTCTATGTAAAAACACAAATATAGAAAAAAGGTGTCCGTATCTGGACACCTTTATTGTAAGGAATCGCAATTAGAATGTCTAATACCTATCTCGTATCCTCATGAATGCCTAAAACGAATTGCATTAAGCCCTCAATCGAAACGTTTTTGGGGCAAATCGATAAATAAGCAGGCAGGCAGCCAAACAATAGATGGCGCAAAACACAATGGTCATAGCGCCAAAGACCAGCGTGGGCATGCGTACCTGCA
>UREB01000056.1 GCA_900546685.1 uncultured Eubacteriales bacterium
GAACGTAGGGCCGGAGGGCCTGAAGGATTTGGATGATGAGGGCATTATCCGCGTGGGTGCGGAGGTACACTCCGGCGATATTCTGGTCGGCAAGGTGACGCCCAAGGGTGAAACCGAGCTGACGGCAGAGGAACGCCTGCTTAGAGCCATCTTTGGCGAAAAGGCGCGCGAGGTGCGCGATACCTCGCTGCGTGTGCCGCATGGTGAAGGCGGCATTGTTGTAGACGTGAAGATCTTTACGCGTGAAAATAAAGATGAGCTGCCGGCCGGCGTCAACGAACTGGTACGTGTATACATTGCGCAGAAGCGCAAGATCAGCGTGGGCGATAAAATGGCGGGCCGACATGGAAACAAGGGCGTTATCTCCCGTATTTTGCCGGAAGAGGATATGCCGTTTATGCCGGATGGTACGCCGTTGGAAATCGTGCTGAATCCGCTGGGCGTGCCGAGCCGTATGAATATCGGCCAGGTCTTGGAGACACACTTGGGCTTGGCGGCCAAGGCGCTGGGCTTTGAGGTTGCCACCTCTGTATTTGACGGTGCGACCGAAGAGGAGATCCAGGAGCTGCTGGTGAAAGCCGGCTACCCTGCGGACGGAAAGATCCAGCTGCGCGACGGCCGCAGCGGCGAACCGTTTGAAAACCCGGTGACGGTAGGATACATGTATATCTTAAAGCTGCATCACTTGGTAGACGAGAAAATCCATGCCCGCTCTACCGGCCCGTATTCCTTGGTTACCCAGCAGCCGCTGGGCGGCAAGGCTCAGTTCGGCGGCCAGCGTTTTGGGGAAATGGAGGTTTGGGCGCTGGAAGCGTACGGCGCAGCCCATACCCTGCAAGAGATCCTGACGGTAAAGAGCGACGATGTGGTGGGCCGCGTAAAGACGTACGAGGCCATCATCAAGGGCGAAAACACGCCGGAGCCTGGCATACCGGAATCCTTTAAGGTTTTGATTAAAGAATTGCAGAGCTTGGCGCTGGATATTAAGGTGCTCAACGAAAACCATGAGGAGATCAAGATCCGTGATTCGGCGGAGGAAGAGATGGAGCTGATGGATCGCCACGAGCAGGAACGCAGAAATATTCTGCTGCAAAGCGCGGACTACGTGCAGGCAGCAGACCAGAGCGTGGACGGCGATCTGGGCGACGAGACGGATATTCAGGATGCCCATGGCGGCGATGCGTTCGATATTGCCGGGGTGCATGAGATCGTATTGGACGACGATCTGCTGGGATTGGATGACGACGCCTTTGCAGACCTGGATGATGAAGAATAAGCACGCTTGTACTGTTAAGATAGATTTGGAGGTTGGCGCTTCATGGTAGAACTCAACAACTTCGACAGCATACAGATCGGCTTGGCTTCTCCGGAACAGATATTGACCTGGTCCCACGGAGAAGTGAGAAAGCCGGAAACCATCAATTACCGGACGTTGAAGCCTGAAAAGGACGGCCTGTTCTGCGAACGCATTTTTGGACCTACAAAGGACTGGGAATGCCATTGCGGAAAATACAAGCGCGTACGCTATAAAGGCATGGTGTGCGACAAGTGCGGCGTAGAGATCACCCGCGCCAAAGTGCGCCGCGAACGCATGGGGCATATTACGCTGGCAGCCCCGGTCAGCCATATCTGGTATTTCAAAGGCATCCCCAGCCGCATGGGTCTGCTGCTGGATATGTCGCCGCGCTCACTGGAAAGGGTGCTGTACTTTGCCGCCTATGTGGTATTGGATCCGGGCAACACGAATTTGACCTATAAGCAGGTCATCAACGATAGAGAACTGCGCGAGGCAGAGGAAAAGTACGGCCGTGACGCATTCCGTGTTGGCATGGGTGCAGAAAGCGTAAAAGAGCTGTTAAAGGCAGTGGATTTGGAAGCTACAAGCGAACAGCTGAAAAAGGAAGTTAACGATTTTTCCGGGCAAAAACGGCTGCGTGCTATCAAGCGCTTGGAAGTCGTGGAAGCATTTAGAAAATCCAATAACAAGCCGGAATGGATCATCCTGGATGTGATCCCGGTTATCCCCCCGGAGCTGCGCCCGATGGTACAGCTGGACGGCGGCCGGTTTGCTACCAGCGATTTGAACGACCTTTATAGAAGAGTCATCAATCGGAACAACCGCTTAAAACGCCTGTTGGAGCTGAAAGCGCCCGATATCATAGTGCGCAACGAAAAGCGCATGCTGCAAGAGGCGGTAGACGCTTTGATTGATAACGGCCGCAGGGGCCGCCCGGTTACGGGGCCGGGGAACCGCGCGCTTAAATCCTTATCCGATTTGCTGCGCGGTAAACAGGGTCGTTTCCGTCAAAACCTTTTGGGCAAACGTGTAGACTATTCCGGTCGAAGCGTTATCGTGGTAGGGCCGGAGCTGAAGATGTATCAATGCGGCCTGCCAAAGGAAATGGCGCTGGAATTGTTTAAGCCATTTGTATTGAAAAAACTGGTACAGGAAAACCATAGCCACAATGTGCGCCAGGCCAAAAAGCTGGTGGAACGTTCGGATAGCCGGGTTTGGGACGTACTGGAAGATATCATCAAAGAGCATCCGGTGCTGCTGAACCGTGCCCCTACGCTGCATAGACTGGGCATCCAGGCATTTGAGCCGATTTTGGTGGAAGGCCGCGCGCTGAAAATCCATCCGTTGGTGTGTACGGCATACAACGCCGACTTCGACGGCGACCAGATGGCCGTGCATATTCCCCTGTCCGTTGAGGCGCAGGCGGAGGCCAGGTTCCTGATGCTTTCGGTGAACAACATGCTAAAACCTCAGGATGGTAAGCCGGTTGTTTCCCCGACGCAGGATATGGTTATGGGAATGTACTATCTGACGATTATCCAGCCGGGTGCCAAGGGAGAAGGATCGGTATTTGCGGATGAAAACGAGGCTGTGATGGCCTATCAGCTGGGGTATGTGGCATTGCAGGCCAAGGTCAAGGTGCGCCGCACGGGCGAGTTTAATGGTAAACGCATCTCTAAAACCATCGATACTACGGTGGGCCGTATCATCCTCAACCAGAGCATTCCGCAGGATCTGGGGTATGTAGACCGCACTGATGAAGAGCATTGCCTTGATTTGGAAATTGAGTTTACCGTCGATAAAAAGCAGCTGTCCAAAATCATCGAGCGCTGCTTCCAACGGTATGATACGACCAAAACGGCTGCGATGCTGGATGAGATCAAGCGTCTCGGATTTATGTATTCCACAAAGGGCGCTATCACGGTTAGCGTTTCGGATATGACGGTGCCGGAGGAGAAACCAGCGCTGCTGGCCAAGGCAGATGAAAAGGTTTCCCAGATACAGAGCCTATACAATCGAGGCCTACTGAGCAATGCCGAACGCGAAAAAGAGGTCATTGCCGTTTGGGACCGCACCACAAAAGAGGTTACAGATGCTCTGATGAATGGGCTGGATGAATTTAACCCCATCTACATGATGGCGACCTCCGGTGCCCGTGGTTCGACAAACCAGATTCGCCAGCTGGCCGGCATGCGCGGTTTGATGGCGGATCCGTCTGGTAAGATCATCGAGCTGCCAATTCGTGCAAACTTCCGTGACGGCTTGACGGTACTGGAATTCTTTATCTCCAGCCATGGCGCCCGCAAGGGGTTGGCAGATACGGCGCTGCGTACGGCAGACTCTGGCTATCTAACCCGGCGCCTGGTAGACGTTTCGCAGGATGTCATTGTCCGCGAAGAGGATTGCTTTGCTGAGGCAGGAGAGCCGATCCGCGGCATCACGGTCAGCGATATCAAAAACGGCAACGAGATCATCGAGCCGTTGGTGGATCGCTTGGTAGGGCGTACCAGTGTAGAAACACTGGTGCATCCGGAAACGGGCGAAGTGCTGGTGGAAAGCAATCAGATGATTACGCAGGATATGGCGAATGCCATTGTAGAGGCCGGTTTTGAGGAAGTGCAGGTCCGCAGTGTGTTGACCTGCCGTGCAAAGCATGGCGTTTGCAGCAAGTGCTACGGAGCGAACCTGGCAAACGGCCAGCCGGTGAATATCGGCGAGGCGGTAGGCATCATCGCGGCGCAGTCCATCGGCGAACCTGGTACACAGCTGACGATGCGTACCTTCCATACAGGCGGGGTTGCAAGCGCAGAGGATATTACACAAGGTCTGCCGCGCGTAGAGGAATTGTTTGAAGCGCGTAAACCCAAAGGCTTGGCAGTCATTACTGAGATTTCCGGGAAGGTCAGCATTCAGGAAAACAAAAAGAAACGCGAAGTCACGGTTACCAATGACGATGGAGAAAGCGAGACCTACTTGATTCCGTTTGGTTCCCGCATGAAGGTCAGAGAAGGAGATATTCTGGAGGCCGGGCAGGAATTGACGGAGGGCCCGGTAAACCCGCACGATATTTTGAAGATCAAGGGCATCAAGGGCGTACAGAACTATCTGGCGCGTGAGGTGCAGGCGGTGTACCGCTTGCAGGGCGTAGAGATCAACGATAAGCATATCGAAGTGATTGTGCGCCAGATGCTGCGCAAGGTAAAGATCGAGCAGGCGGGCGATACGGATCTGCTGCCGGGCGAAATGGTGGATGTACACCGCTTTGAGTCGGAAAATGAACGCGTCATTCAAGAGGGCGGACAGACCGCCAGCGCCAAATATGTGCTGCTTGGGATCACAAAGGCTTCCTTGGCAACAGACAGCTTCTTGTCAGCAGCTTCGTTCCAAGAAACGACCCGCGTACTGACAGAGGCGGCCATCAAAGGCAAGACGGATCCGCTGCTGGGCTTGAAGGAAAATGTCATCATTGGCAAGCTCATCCCGGCCGGAACAGGGCTCAAGCGGTATCGCGATTTAGAGGTAAAGAAGGAGAATACCCGCGATTATTCCGAGGATATCCTGTATACCAGCGAAGATGAAACGCCGCTGTTTGTCGATACAACGCCCGATGGATTTATCGATGTTGACATGAACGATTTGTCCCTCTAAAAAAACAAGGGAGGCACCATGTATGGCACTGGTTCGTGAACTGGAAGACCACGGATGCGATCTAAAAGCATCCATACTCTGCAAATATACCAAGCAGGAGGTGCAGCGCTGCAACGCCTGTGAGTACAAATCCATGACAGATGAGGAGCGAAAGCAGATCGTTATCGATCACTATTTGAACGAAGGGCTGCTGGATGCATACCCCATTGAGGTGGGCAATGAGGAAGGGGATTGTGCCTTGTGCCGCAAGAAAGCGCGCAAGGCAACGACCCAAACCTATGCAAAAATCACCAACAAGTGCATGGATGTAAGAAAGGATCTGGCAGGTAGCGGAGAAAAGATCAACGGCGGTGAAATTGCCATTGAGATTCCGACCTGCCAAGCATGCAAGCAGAATATCCGCAAGACCAAATGGCTGCGCTCTCTGATGATGGTCGTATGTGTGATTCTGGCGTTTGCTGCCACGGCGATCATCAATATCAGCGTGCCGCAATCGCCAGACCATACTGGCTTTATCCCCTTGACGGTATTTGCAGGATGCTGTTTGGCGAGCTTCGGGATCTACTACGTGAGCGTAAAGGCAATCTTGAACAAAATCGGGCAGCAGACGAGGGTACAAGTATTTGATCTACCGGCCCTTGCACCGCTTAAGGATAAGGATTGGTATGTAAGAGGGATGAATTGGCTCAAGGCAACCATCTATGCGGAGATGCCAGAGGATCTTGTGGATACCCGCGTAACATTCTCCCAGATGGTGCACGGCGACCCCAAGAAAAACAAGAGAAACCGCAAGAAAAGAGCGTTGACACGCTAATTTAGTTTTGCTAAAATATTCGAGTGTCCGTCTAGGGGCATTTTTAGGGAGTTTTATGAAAATGCAGCAAATACTAGACACACAAGCATGCGTTATCGGCACAAGACAGGTCATGCGCGCCTTGGAACAGCGCACATTGGCCCGGGCGATGCTGGCCCAGGATGCCGACAAAGCGCTGCAAGATAAATTGACTGCCGCGTTAGAGCAGGCGGGGGTTCCGTTTGGATGGACAGCCTCTATGAAAGAGTTGGGCAAGCAATGCGGAATCAACGTAGGCGCTGCCGTGGTGGGCATATTGAAACCCGCGTAAAATCCCTTCTGGGTTGCTAGGGATTTATAGCTACTTATCACCCCTATGGGGAAGGAGGATCTCAATGCCGACAATCAATCAGTTGGTACGTAAAGGCAGAAAAAAGGTGGAGTATAAATCCAATGCTCCGATCTTGAAACAGTGTCCGCAGCGCCGTGGCGTTTGCACCGCTGTTCGTACCATGACGCCGAAAAAACCGAACTCTGCGTTGCGTAAAATTGCGCGTGTACGCTTGACCAATGGCATGGAAGGTACATGCTATATCCCTGGCATCGGCCATAACCTGCAGGAGCACTCCGCTGTTTTGATCAGGGGCGGCAGGGTAAAGGACCTGCCGGGCGTTCGTTACCACATCGTTCGCGGCGCGTTGGATACGGCGGGCGTTGCAAACCGCAAACAGTCCCGTTCGTTGTATGGCGCAAAACGCGGCAAAAAGTCGTAACGTACCGCCGTTTGGCAAAACAGTGAATAGCGGCCGCAGCAATGCGGCATAAATACGAGGAGGTAAACCCATGGCAAGACGTGGAAATATCCCCAAGCGCGAAGTGTTGGCCGATCCCATTTACAACAGCACGGTGATCACAAAGCTGATCAACCAGGTAATGCTGGACGGGAAACGCGGCGTAGCACAGAAATGTGTATATGATGCGCTGGATATGATTAAAGAAAAAACAGGCCGTGATCCGATGGAAGTGTTCACGGAATGCATGGAAAATATCAAACCCCAGCTGGAAGTGAAGGCTCGCCGTGTTGGCGGTGCGACGTACCAGGTTCCGATCGAGATTCGTGCAGAGCGGCGCCAGACGCTGGCGATTCGCTGGCTGGTGCTGTTCTCTCGTCAGAGAGGCGAAAAGACCATGAGGGAGCGCTTGAGCGCAGAAATCATGGATGCAGCCAATGGCACGGGCGCAACGGTAAAGCGCCGTGAGGATATGCACCGTATGGCGGAAGCAAACAAAGCGTTTGCGCATTATCGCTGGTAAGAACAATACTAAGATTATGTCCTGGATTGCCTATTCCCCCACACTGGGGGAATTGTGGCTATCTGTCAATAATTCCTATGGAAGGAGGGAGAACGCGTGGCTAGACAATATTCTCTAGAAAACACTCGTAACATCGGCATTATGGCACATATCGATGCCGGTAAAACGACGACAACCGAACGCATTCTCTTCTATACTGGTAAAACGCATAAAATTGGCGAAGTGCATGAAGGCGCCGCCACTATGGACTTTATGGTTCAAGAGCAGGAGCGCGGCATTACCATCCAATCCGCCGCAACGACTTGCTTTTGGAAGGGCAAACGTATCAATATCATTGACACTCCCGGCCACGTGGACTTTACCGTTGAGGTAGAGCGTTCTCTCCGTGTTTTGGATGGTACGGTGGCTGTATTCTGTGCCAAGGGCGGCGTGGAACCGCAGAGCGAGACGGTATGGCGCCAGGCGGAGACCTATGGCGTTCCGCGTATGGCATACATCAATAAGATGGACATCCTGGGTGCGGATTTCTATAACGTAATCCAGATGATGAAGGATCGCCTGGGCGCAAACCCTGTTCCCATTCAGCTGCCCATCGGCGCTGAAGCTGATTTTGTCGGCATTGTAGACCTGATTGAAAACAATGCGGTTTATTATGACGACGAAGGACATCCGACTGTGAAAGAGATCCCGGCAGACATGGCGGATAAGGCGGAAGAATATCGTACGGCTATGATCGAAGCGGTTGCGGAAACCTCCGAGGAACTGCTGGATAAATACCTTGGCGGAGAAGAGCTCTCTCGCGAAGAGATCATCGCTGCGATCCGTAAATCTACCATCGCAGGCGAATTGGTGCCGGTATGCTGCGGCACCAGCTATCGTAACAAAGGCGTACAGGCGCTTTTGGATGCCATCATCGACTTTATGCCGTCGCCGTTGGACATTCCCCCTGCAAAGGGAACTGATCCGGATGATAAGGAAAAAGAGCTGGAGCGCGAAGCGGATGACAATGGACCGTTTGCGGCGCTGGCTTTCAAAATTGTATCTGACCCGTTTGTTGGCAAATTGGCATATGTGCGTGTATATTCCGGTACGCTGAAATCCGGTAGCTATGTGTACAATTCCACAAAGGGTAAACGCGAGCGCGTGGGTCGTATCATGCAGATGCATGCAAACCACCGCGAGGAGATCGACCAGGTATATGCAGGTGACATCGCGGCCATTGTAGGGTTGAAGGATACCTCTACGGGCGATACGCTGTGTGATGAGCACAACCAGATCGTTCTGGAGTCCATGGAATTCCCGGAACCGGTTATTCAGGTCGCTATTGAACCGAAGACCAAGGCTGGCCAGGAGAAGATGTCTATGGCGTTGGCCAAGTTGGCGGAAGAAGACCCGACGTTCCGCGCCTATACCGATCAGGAAACGGGGCAGACCATCATCGCAGGTATGGGCGAGCTGCATTTGGATATCATTGTGGACCGTCTGTTGCGCGAATTTAAGGTGGAAGCCAACATCGGTAACCCGCAGGTGGCTTACCGCGAAGCCATCACCAAGAAGGTTAAGCAGGACAGCAAATATGCCCGTCAGTCCGGTGGTCGTGGTCAATACGGCCATTGCGTAGTGGAGTTTGAACCGTTGGAACCGGGTTCTGGGTTTGAATTTGTCAATGCGACTGTAGGCGGTAGCGTGCCGAAGGAATATATTCCGGCGGTAGAGCAGGGCATCCGCGAAGCGTCTCAGAGCGGCGTCCTGGCTGGCTACGAAGTAATGGACTTCCGCGCAACGCTTGTTGACGGTTCTTACCATGAAGTTGACTCTTCTGAAATGGCCTTTAAGATTGCAGGCTCTATGGCCTTTAAGGAAGGTATGGCCAAAGCCGGTCCGGTTTTGCTGGAACCTGTGATGAAGATCGAGGTTGTGATTCCGGAAGAATACATGGGCGATGTAATGGGGAACTTGACGGCACGCCGCGGACGTATCGAGGGCATGGAAGCCCGCGGTAACGGCCAGGTGATCCGTGCAATGGTGCCGCTAAGCGAAATGTTTGGCTATGCGACAGACCTGCGCAGCACTACGCAGGGACGTGGCGTATTCACCATGCAGTTCTCTCATTATGAAGAAGCACCGAAGTTCGTGCTGGAAAAGGTACTGAACAAATAAGCTTCGATCAATACAATAACCAATCAATTTAATGTAAGCAAAGGAGATTTCCAAAAATGGCGAAGGGAAAATTTGAACGTACGAAACCGCATGTAAATATCGGAACGATTG
>UREB01000057.1 GCA_900546685.1 uncultured Eubacteriales bacterium
CTTTTTATTTTCAAACCGACAGTGTTGAAATCCATAGGAGCTTCCAAACTCCAAGCCGCGCTCTATGCCCGTGCCGACCTGCTCTGGCTCATGGGCGTCCGAGCCCAGCGTGATATGGTAGCCGCCCGCCTTGGCGTACAATTCCAGCAAACGGCTGCCCGGCATCGGCTCTGTTTCTTCCTTGCGAAACGGCGAGGTATTGATTTCCAGCGCCATCCCCTTATCGCAGGCCTTCTGCAAAATACGAAGCACGGTCTGGTCCTCAAACAGGCAAGCGTTGTAATAGCGCTTGGGATAATCCAGATGTGCTATGATTTGAAAACCACCGGTCTCCACCATGCGCTCCATCTCTTCCCAGTAGCGTTCATACATCTTGGGCAGCGGATAGGTCATCTTTTCGGTAAAGTACGGATCCATCCCGTCTATATAATGAACGGCACCGATGACATAATCATAAGGCTGAGAAAGCGTCTGCTCATATTCTTTGGGATACAGATGCGGCTCGGAAAACTCCACGCCGGCCAAAATGCGCAGCCGGCCGGCAAAAGCGTCCTGTGCCGCTTTGATTTCATCAAAAAAGGCCGATTGATCGTAGCCCTTTTCTTTGCTGCTCGGGTCTAAATCAAAATGATCGTTAAAACCAATGTGCGTAAGGCCGGCCTGCACAGCCTGGCGGCAGGCACGTTGGATGTCGGTCTGGGAATCAAAGGAAAAATGGGTATGTACATGCAAATCGGTCCGCATAAAAACATCCTCCCTTCCGGATGGAGCCCGCCAAACAGCGGAGCAAAACGAACTCAAGGTGTCTTTTAGTATACCATACCATGGGCAAATTTCCCATCCCCGCTCGCCTATGCTATAATGAGGTATTCTTTGAATCCCATGCAAAAGGAGGGCCCCATGCAAACATTTTTCGAAAAGCTATTGACCGGGTTGTTGGATGCCCTGCCGCATATCCTATGGGCGCTGGTCGCCTTTTTTGTCGGCCTGGCCATTGCCAACTGGCTTAGCCGGTTTGTGTTGCGCGCGCTAAAGCGCAGCAAGGTAGACCCTACCGTGCACGCTTTTTTGGCGGCCTGTGTCAAAATTTTCGTGCTCATCATTGCCATTTTAACGGCCGCTTCCCTGCTCGGCATTCCTACCGCCAGCATCATCACCCTCATCGGCGGCGCCGCTGTGGGCATTGGGCTGGCACTCAAGGACAATTTATCCAATTTCGCATCTGGCATGATCCTTCTCTTCACCCGCCCGTTTAAGGTGGGCGATTATATCGAGACGGACGAGGGCGGCGGCACGGTAGAGCGTATCGATATGATGTTTACCGTGCTCGTAACGCCGGATAATAAAAACATCATGCTGCCCAACAGCCTTATCGTTGGCGGCAAGGTCACAAACTTTTCCGCCTGCCAAACGCGGCGCATCTCCATCCCCGTTACCATTCCGTACAGCGCCGATTTGGCCAAGGTGCGGCAAACGCTGGCACACTATATTGAAAACGAGCCGCGCGTTCTCAAGGATCCGCCGCCCTGCATCGGCCCAGACAGCTTTACCGATCGCGGCATACAGATCTCCGTGATGGCCTGGGTAGAGCGTAGTGCCTATTGGGATGTATTCTATGATCTTCACGAAACCATCCAGGCCGCGTTGGACAGCATTGGGGTGCCCATTGCCGTTTCCACCGTGCAAATCGCGGACAGCGGGAAAAGAACCGGCGATGACACCCAGCTGCCATAAAGATAGGATATAATACATATTAATTTGTATTTTTATGTCTTAGGAAAGGACTGCTCAAATGAAAAAGAAACTCCTTCTCTCTCTGCTTCTATGTACCGGGCTGCTGCTGACCGGCTGCAGCAAGGGCATGGTCATTGCAACTGTCAACGGTACCCGTGTGTATGAAAGCAGCGTGCGCGATCTGATCACCGCCTACTTCCAATATTATGGCGTAAGCGACCCCACCAGCTCTACCTACCAAGAATTTGCCGACCAGGTTGTGGATCTGGCTGTCGAAACCGCTGTACAAAACGAGATCGTGGCGCAAAAGGTTAAGGAATACGGCCTGGATGTGCTCAGCGAGGATGAAACGGCCGAGATCGAAAGTAATGTGGACCAGTCCATTCAATCGCTAAAAGACCAGTATTATGAAATCGCCAAGCAGGCTGATCCGGATGGTACGGAGGAGTCCTGGCAGCAGACGGCCCAAGACAATGTAGACAATTATTTTAAGGACAACGACGTATCGCGCGAAAGCTTGATTGAGGATTGGACGGCCAGCAAGCAAGCTACCAAGCTTTATGAGCGCGTCACGGAAAACATCACCGTCACCGAAGAAGAGGTACAGGACGAATACGATACCCGCGTGGCGGAAATGAAGGAGACCTATGCCGAATCTCCCAACAGCTTTGAGCAGGATATGATGAATGGCGCTACGATCTACTACCGCCCCCCAGGGTTCCGCGAGATCAAGCAAATTCTAATTGCCTTCAACGAAGAGGATTCCGAAACCATCGCCACCCTGCAAAACCAGGGCGATACCCAAGGCGCAGAGGAAGCGAAAAAGGCTGCGCTGGCCAATATCCAGGAAAAGGCGCAGGGCGTATTGGATTCGTTGAAAAAGGATGGCTCCAATTTTGACGAAGTGATGAAGGAAAACACCGATGATACCACCACAGAGCCGTATGCCGTCGGCAATCTGGGCGAGGATACCTCCTATGTGGAGGCCTTTACCCAGGCTGCTTTTGCCCTGCAAAAGCCGGGGGATATTTCTGGTCTGGTTGCCACGGATTACGGGTATCATATCCTCTGCTATGCGGGCGATATACAGGAAGGCGCCGTTCCCTTTGAAGAGGTCAAGGCTTATACCGAAGAGCAGCTGCTTTCCAGCAAAAAGCAGGAAGCATATCAGCAGCAGCTGGAAGCCTGGCAGGCCGAGATGGATGTTGAGATCTATGCAGACCGTATCGACCTGACCAAATATAAATCCGAAGCTACCAGCACAACGACCGGCTATTGAGCCGGCGGCCAGCAAGAAAAAAGGGTGCCGAGAATTTCGGCACCCTTTTTTCATCGTACACAGACGGCCCTGCGATGCACAAAGCCATCTACATTTGGCTCTGCCCGTATATCCTTGCTCTCCTTATGCCGTCCGCATCCATGCCATTGGCCTTGTCTATCCGCGCTTTGAGCACATGGATCTCATATTCGTACAGTGGCTTTTCAAACTGAAATTTCGTCGTTTTCCCCTGCTTATCTGTAAACGCAAAAAAATAGTAGTAAAGCGTCTGTGGAGAACGGCTTCCCCGCCCTCTATGGCGATACACTTTCTCGATCTCCTCATAGCGATCGATCTGTTTATATGTATAGGTTTTCCGGTTAAACGGATTGGTTTGAACCATAACCTCTAAAACGCCGATCTTTACCCTGAAAGACACATATCGAAGGATGAGCAACACCACCGTTACGCTCAAAAGCACAATCGGCGATCGCCAAGCATAACCCATGCCATACACCGATAGGGAAGCATTGATCGCTACACACATGAAAAGCAGAAAAAGCGCAAAGAAAATCGCCGTTTTCCCATTTCGTCTGCCGTGTATGGTGTACTCCCTCTTGTCCTCTGCTTCGCCATCATGATGCGCGCCACTGCCCTGCACATGCTGTATCAGCGCGTCGATGGCCTCCTGGTCGGCAGGAAAAAACGGGATCTTGAGGATCTCTCCTTCCCGCGTTCTAAGATTGCAGTATTGGGCGGAGGTTCCGTTCAAGTTTTTGCCGCTGCTTTGCCAGGCCTGCTTGATGTCGGGATATCGATAGCATTTTCCATTGCCGGGTTTGGTTTGATAAAAAAACGTCTCCTTGCCGATACATACTTGAAAGCAAAGCGCTCTGAATATGGCAAACATCAAAACGATGAACATCAACGCCGCCAGCATTGCGCCGAACATGAATGCATCGTTTTCGCTTTGATACAGCCAAAAGGCAAGCCCGCCGAACAACGCAAACATACCTGTGGACAACACCACGCCGGCACACCCGCTGGTGATCTTATAGTCCCATGCCTGATGCTTTGCTTTGATACCGAACCCCTCCTTTTGTGCACTTAAATAAAGAAAAGGGCAGCCGATGCGCCTGCCCCTATTCCATCCAATGCGGCAAGCAGCCGCCATTTTTCATGATAAGCTTGGGACCAGGTCTGCCAAGCGATCCAAAACCAAATCCGGTTTTATATCGGACGCAGCCAAATCCTCCTGTTTGGTTTCACCCGTCAGCACCAGGATACTGAAAAGGCCTTGCTTTTGCCCTGCCGCAATATCGGTATACAGCCGGTCTCCACACATGGCGCACTGCGATAACGGCACGCCGGTGCGTGCGCTGGCGCAGGCAAAAATATCGCGTTCCGGCTTGCCGATCACACGATCTGGCCGCCGCCCTGTACTGGCGTAGATCAATTCCGTCATCGCGCCCAGATCCGGCATAAACCCCGTTTCCGTCGGGCAGTTGAAGTCCGGATGCGTAGCGATATACGGCAGCCCTTGGCGGACATAATCGCAGCAATCCCACAGCTTTTGGTAGGTCAGCTGGGTATCAAAGGCCGTCAGGACGATATCCGGCTCCTTTTCCACCACCGGCAGGCCCAGGCTGCAAAGCTCTTCTTTCAATAAATCGTTGCCCATCACCCATACCTTTTTGCCGGGATAGCGCTGCATAATGGTCTGCGCCGCCGCCTGTCCGCTGGTTAAAACATCCTCCGGCCCTGCATCAATGCCCATTTGGGACAGCTTGCGAAGGTATGTCTCCCCGTTTTTGGAGGAATTGTTGGTCAAAAACAGCACCTTGCGGCCGCTTTGCTTGGCTGCCTGCAAAAATGCATGCGTGCCCTCTATGAGCTGATCTCCCAAGTAAATCGTGCCGTCCATATCCAGCAAAAAGCAGCGAATGGCTTGTATCGCTTCCCTATCCTGCCGCATCCTTATCCCCTCCCCACGTCTTTGATAAAACGAGCCCGTTTTGGCCTCCCACGCAAGGCATCCTGGGGCTCTCCTTCATGCTAAAATCAAGCCCAGGATACCGCGAAAGACAGCCTGCTGTCAACCAAAGCGGCAAAAAGCGCAAAAAAAGAGCGCCCGGCTATGGATGCCAAAGCGCCCTCTGCTTCTATCGTCCCATCATTTCCCGATGATAAGCGCTGCGGCCAGTACGGCCGCGCCCACCACTGCAAAGAATATGCGCCCCAAATTGGAGGCCCGAAAGCGCAGGCGGCTGATCATCAAAAGGCCAAACACCAGCAGGATCGTCGGCACAGCCAGCCGCAGACGCGGGCACAGCACCGTACAAGCCCAGACCAGGGCCTGCACAAACACCGCGGCAATGGTCGTCGGCACGCCAACAAACACCTTTTCCTCCGTTTTCTCCTCCAGCAAGATATTGAAGTAGCCAAGGCGTAAGATGCCGCATGCGCAGTAGATGCCTGCACAGATCATCGTGCCCAGCCGCATATCCATACGCGTGACGGCAAACACCGCAGGCACCAGCACAAAGTTGATGCCGTCGCAAAGGGAATCCAGCTGCTCTCCAAGCTCGGAATACTGGTTTAATCGCTTGGCGGCAAACCCATCCAGCGTATCCATAATTCCTGCGAGCAGCGCACAGATATAATATAAATGATAATGCTCCTGCACGATGAAGAAGATATTCAGCATGCCCAAAATCAGCCCTGTAATGGTGATGGTATTGGGTATATTCATGTGTTCCATAACGGGAAACACTTTTTGGATGGTTTTTCTCATAATTACCCCTTTACCGCTAGGCGCTCTCCCAAGTGGACGATGCATTCCCTGCCCGCCTGTGTCTGGCATAAAAGATCCTCATCCGCCTGGATGGCATCCTTTTCAAACAGCCCCAAGATCATAGAGCCTCCCGGTGCAAAATAGCCGCCGTCCTCGCCCCGCTTTACCGCAGAGCCCTCCGAAAACGGATTGAGAATGCTCCCAATCATCGTAGCGCCCACCTCTACCAACAGCACAGAGCCAAACTGATCGGTTTTCACCTGTACGGCCCGGCGCTTGTTTTGGCAATACAGCGCCGCAATGCGTCCCAGCGCCAGCGGATGCACGGAATAATACTGCCCCTTTATATCCCGTACTTGCTGCACAACGCCGCCATCAAACCAATGAAAATGATGATAATGCTGCGGCGCCAGCCGGATACGGATCATCGTGCCGCCCGCATACTTTGCTGCCAAGGCCCCATCGCAAAGAAGATCCGCCAGGTCGTATTCCATGCCCTTTACCTGTATCAAGCAGCGTGGGTCTATATTCTGCCAGGCGCTGGCATAGCCTTCCGCCCAAGCCCCCAGCACCTCTGGCTGCTTTGGCATGGGTACATAGGGCAGACGGCGGGTAAAAAAATCGCGATAGGTACGAAACGGCGTGGCAAATGGCGTGACGTCTATTTCATACTGATCGATGAGCTTTTGCGCCATTTTCGCGCTTGCCCTACGCTTGCAATACCAGCCATACAAGGAGGAAACCGCTTTTCGCTTCACCAGCGCGCCCAACGCCATCCGGCCCGGTTGTGTCTCGTAGATCCATTTCATCCAGCCATCCGCCACTGTCTTTTGCGGTACAAGCGTTTGGGTGTTTCGGTCATAGGCCACAAACGGTTCGTGCAAGGCGTTCTCCTCCTTCCTGCGAAGGCCCCAAAAGTGAATATGCCCGAGTATATCATGCCCGGCGCAGGTTGTCCATCATTTTAGCCAGCCGTTTTGTACTGCCTGCTGAATTTGTTCATATACCGCTTTCCATACCTCCGGCATGATTTCCTTGGTTACTTCGTTGCGGCGGATCACCTGCTTGGCTTCAATGCCGTTTTCCTTCCATACGCGGCCTTGAATGTAAAAATTGCCCCAAAAAGGCTGGGTCCTGTCCACAGCATTGGCGAATTTGGCGTCGTCGGTTTCGCCCGCTTCAAATTCCTCCCAAAGTGCGCGCAGCGCCTGCCCCTGGCCACCCGGCAGCATCCCGTAAATGCGGTCGGCGGCCGCCTGCTCCCGCTGGGGCTTGCTTTCATATCCCTTTTCATCGTATGCATAGGTATCCCCTGCATCGATCTCCACGATATCATGTACCAGCAGCATTTGGATCACATGGCCGATGTCCACCGGCCTTGCCGCATACTTTTGCAACACCATCGCCGTTAAGCATGCATGCCAGGCATGCTGTGCATCATCCTCGCGCCGAGATTGATCCAGCATCCAATTCATGCGCAAAATGCCTTTGCTCTTATCGATTTCCATCAAAAATTCTATTTGCTTTTCGATCTCATGTTTCATCTATTCCGCCTCCCTAGCTTCTCTTACTATATCACGGAATGGTTGTTCGTGCCCATGGGCCGGCTGCTTTTGGTTTGACAATACACCCTGGGATTGTTTATACTCCTTCCGATAAAACAAACTGAACCCGAGGTCTAAAGATGGAAAAAAAACACAAAAAGCCGTTCTGTTCTCTTTCCGGCCTGGTGGTGCATGGCAAGGGAAACGGCAAGACCGTTGGCATGCCTACCGCCAATTTACAGATCGATCCTACAACGCCGCTGCCGCCGCTGGGCGTATATGCCTCTGTGGTACAGCTCAGCACAGGGTGTCATTTGGGCGTTACAAACATCGGTTACCGCCCTTCGGTAGACCAGGAGCGCCGCATTTCCATCGAGACCTTTATTCTGGATTTTGACGCTGATCTGTATGGGCAAACAATCAACGTCGATCTATATGATTTTCTGCGCCCTACCGTTAAGTTTTCCTCGCTGCAAGAGGTACAAAGGCAAGTAAGCCGCGATTGTGAACAGGTGCGTTTGCTGCTAGGCCCCAAGGCATAAGAAACCCGATGGGCATCCGCAAAACAACGACAGCAAAAAAGCCGGCCAATAGGCCGGCTTTTTACATTGTTTGGTCTAAAGCATGGGCTGTACTGCTTCAAATGCAAGGTTCACGCCGTTTGTTACCGCACGGGAAGAAATGGTAGCCCCTGTAATGGCCTGTACCTGCTCTCCTAAGTTTATAGGCGGCGCTTGCCCGGCATACTGCTCATAGAAATCCGGCTCCGCAATGCGCGCGCCCAAGCCTGCCGTTTCGCTGTTGGAGCCAATCCTGATACCGCTCAGCGTGCCATCCGCCTTGACGCCTACATTGATATTGATAGCGCCCTTGTAGCCGCCGGGGGCCACGCTGACACAATAGCCCAAACGAGCGCCGGCATTATCCTTTACCTCTACGATCTTACTGACCTCGTCCGCCGCGTTTCCCTTATCCACTTCATTAAAAGCGGCTCCTTCCGGGAAAAGCGCCATATAGGCCTCCTGCTCCGCCAACCTTTCCTGTTCTTCAATCTTTGGCTGCGTAATGCTATAGGTAAGCGCCAGGCATAGACCTGCCACAGCACATACAATCAACAGTCTTATTCCCATTTTCCCGGTTTCCCGCATGGTACACCGCTTCCTTTCCCTCTGTACAAATCTCACTCCATGCGCCGACCCGGCGCAGTCTTCATTTTCGCTATTATAGCGCAATTTACTCACTTTTTCAAAACCTATTTGCCCTAGGCATTGCTGTTAAGGTAAAATATTCGTATGAAGATTCAAAAAAGAAAAGACATCTGGCTGATTTTGGCCGTGATTCTCATCGTGGCGGCACTAATGGCTGCCATCACTCTGTTTCGCCCCGATCTTGGCAGCCGGGCCGCCGTCCAGATCAAGGTGGACGGCCAGGAGATAGGCACCTATCCTTTGCAGGAAAACCGCGAGATCCCCGTGCATACCGAATACGGCTATAACCTGATCGTGATCCAGGATGGCGCGGTATTTGTGCGCGAAGCAGACTGTGGCAATCAAGATTGCGTGCAGCAAGGCGCTATGAGCCTGGACAACTATACCCAGCGGTTTTTAGGCAATCTGATTCTCTGCCTGCCGCATAAGCTGGAGATTCAGCTGCTGCAAAATCCATAGGGTAAAAAGCCTGCGCTAAAAAGCATAGGCTTTTTTATTTGGTTGCCAGGGAAGCCTGAGCCTCTTCCAGTTTCTCTGTCTGCCTGTTTTCCAAAATAACGTTGAGCACAATGCCCAATAGGATGATTCCGCACCCCAGCATGGTGAATAGCGAGGGCCTCTCTCCCAAAAACAGGAACACCCAAATGGGATTACAGACCAGCTCTAGCACCGAGATCAGCGAGGCGGTAACCGCAGAGGTTCGCTTGATCCCAATGGAAAAGCAGGTATACGCCAGCCCCAGCTCCAGGCCCATGCCAATGAGCCCTACCCAGCTT
>UREB01000058.1 GCA_900546685.1 uncultured Eubacteriales bacterium
CCCGCAGGCGCTCGCCTGCTCGCTTCCTTTTGGCAAAAAAAGGAAGAATCCCCGTTCCTCTATGCGCTGTTGTCTGAATCAATACTGTGGATTGCATTTGCTCTCGCCCTATCCTAGGTTGTTGCCTTCCTGCGCTCGCCCTGTCCTAGGTGTTTCCTTTCTCTCTGCTTTCTTCTCTCCCCCTGTCCTAGCTTTCCTTCTTGTCCCTCTTCCTGACAGGAAATGACCAATTCTTCTCCCTCCCTTTGCATCTGTTGCAAAGCTTCTATCAAATCGGAAATCTGGTTGAACAAATGAAAATACGCCGTTTTATACATATCCATATAAATCACCCCATTAAAGTATATCATATTTGAATTCATTTTGATATCAAATTTGAATTCTTATAGATTCTTATTCTTTGGGTATCCTGATAAAAAAACAAGGAGGTTTTCCCATGAATCGATATGGAAACTATTATCCTCCCTTTTCTTTGCGCATTTCTGATGAACTGCTGGCAAAGCTAAAATATCTGGCTCAGGAAAATCATCGTTCCACCAACAAACAGCTAGAATTCATTCTTGCCTCCTATGTAGAGCAATACGAAGCCGCGCACGGTCCCATTCCTGTGCAGCAGGAACCATAAACGCCGCACATCAAAAAAGGCCCCTTTCGGAGCCTTTTTTCATTTCATTATTTTGTGCAGCACACCGATCATCTCGTCGATCTTCTCCTCTGCGTTGCCCTGTTCAAAGGCCTGCTTTACACAGCTCAGCATGTGCGCACGCAGCACCTCCTCGTTGGCGCGCTTTAACAGCGCCTGCGTGGCCAAAAGCTGGTTGGAAATATCCAGGCAGTATCGGTCCTCCTCCACCATTTTGATCAGCCCATCGATCTGCCCGCGTGCGGTTTTCAACCGCCGTTTGATGGCCTCATGATCCGCCTGCACGTTACGCTTCCTCCACACCGTTGGCTTGGTAGCCCGCGTCCGTTACCGCATCCAGCAGCGCCTGGTCCGCCGCGTCGCCCGTTACCGTCGCCTGCTTGTTTTCCAGGCTCACCTCTACTGCTTCCACACCCGGCACCGCGCGCAGCGCCTTTTCTACATGCGCCACGCAATGCTGGCACATCATGCCCTCTACCTTTACGATCTTTTTCATCTTGCTTTGCTCTCCTTTATCTTCCGGCGCTCGTGCGCCTTTTTTTCTCTCTATGGACCGCGCCTCGTACCCGGCCCCTCGTACCGCTTCCAGCAGCGCTTTGTCGGATACCGGCTTTGCCAGCCAGACGAGCACCGTCTGCCCCTCCAGCTCTGCGGCTGCCTTTTGTACGCCGTCTACCGCCAACAGCGCCTTTTCCACCGCCGCCGTGCAGTGCCCGCAGCTCATGCCGCCGGCCTGCACCACCGCGTCCGCCGCTTTTTCCGCCTGCTCTGCCGCCGGCTGTGTCATAGCCACAGGCTCTACACTCTCCGCCGGCCCGGTGCTCTGCCGCCCTTCGGCAAACCTGGGCTTGAATCCGCGCAGCCGCAGCGCGTTTGTCACCACGCAGACAGAGCTTAGGCTCATCGCCGCCGCGCCAAACATCGGGCTGAGCCGCCAGCCCAGCGCCCCGTAAAATACGCCGGCCGCCAGCGGGATGCCCAGCGTGTTGTAGAAAAACGCCCAAAACAGGCTGAGCTTGATATTGCGGATCACCGCCCGGCTCAGCTGGATGGCGGTCGCCGCGTCCTTTAAGTCGCTCTTCATCAGCACAATATCCGCCGATTCAATGGCAATGTCCGTGCCCGCGCCAATAGCAATGCCCACGTCCGCCCGCGCCAGGGCCGGCGCGTCGTTGATGCCGTCGCCCACCATCGCTACCTTCTTGCCCTCTGCCTGCAAAGCGCGCACATGCGCTTCCTTATCCTGCGGCAATACGTCGGCAATGACGGTATCAAGGCCCAGCTGCCTTTGGATGGCCTTGGCCGTGCGCTCGTTGTCGCCCGTGATCATCACAACCTCCAGGCCCATCTGCTTGAAGGTCTCTATCGCCTGGGCGCTTGTCGGCTTGATGGTATCCGCCACCGCGATCAAGCCCAGCACCCTGGTTTGGTCCGCAAAGTACAGCGGCGTTTTGCCGTCGTTTGCCAGCTGCTGCGCCTTGTCCTCAAAATCCTGCAGATCCACACCCTGCTCGCGCATCAGCTGCACATTGCCGGCATAGTAACGCACGCCATCCAGCTCTGCCTGCAAGCCACGCCCGGAGATGGCCGTAAACCCTTCTGCCGCCGCAAACGCAAGGCCCTGCGCCTCTGCCTGCTGGAGGATGGCGCGGCTCAGCGGGTGTTCGCTTTTCGCTTCCAGCGAGGCCGCCTTTTGCAGCAGCTCCGCCTGCGCCACGCCCTCGGCCGTCACAATGTCCGTCACCCTGGGCTTGCCCTCCGTTACCGTGCCGGTCTTATCCAGCACCACGGTGTTTACGGTATGCGCCGTTTCCAGCGCCTCGGCGGATTTAATCAATACGCCGTACTCTGCCCCTTTGCCGGTGCCCACCATGATGGCCACTGGCGTGGCCAGCCCCAGCGCGCACGGGCAGGAAATCACCAGCACCGCAATCGCCGTGGACAACGCAAATTCACCCGTCTGCCCCAAAATCAGCCATACCACCGCCGCGATAACCGCGATGGAAATGACCACCGGCACAAATACGCCGCTGATCTTATCTGCCAATTTGGCAATCGGCGCTTTGGAATTGGCGGCCTGCTCCACCAGGTCGATGATCTGCGAAAGCGTGGTGTCTTTGCCCACCTTCTGGGCCCGGCACACCAGCGCGCCCGTCTGGTTTACAGAGGCGCTCAGCACCGTATCGCCCTCGCCTTTTTCCACCGGGATGCTCTCGCCGGTCAGCGCGCTCTGGTCGATGGAGGAATGCCCGCTAACCACCACGCCGTCCACCGGCACGCTGGCACCGGGGCGCACCAAAAACGTATCGCCCACCACGACCTCCTCCAGCGGAATTTCCATCTCCCGGCCATCCCGCACCACCGTCGCGGTTTTGGGCGCCAGATCCATCAGCTTTCGAATGGCCTCGCCCGTCTTGCCCTTGCTGCGCGTTTCCAGGTATTTGCCCAGCGTAATCAGCGTTAAAATCATCGCCGCCGATTCAAAATACAGGTCCATCGCGTAATGATGCACCACGTCCATCTGCCCATGCCCCAGGCCAAACCCGATGCGGAAAATGGCAAACAGGCCGTATACGATCGCCGCTGCAGAGCCGATGGCAATCAGCGAATCCATATTGGGTGCGCCATGGAACAGCGCCTTGAACCCCACCTGGTAATATTTTCGGTTGACATATACGATGGGCAGCGCCAACAGCAGCTGCACCATGGCAAAGGAAATGGCGTTTTCATCGCCATGCAAAAACCACGGCAGCGGCCAGGCAAACATATGCCCCATCGAAATGTACATCAGCGGAATCATAAACGCAAACGATACGATGAGCCGCCGCTTCATTTCCTTTAGCTGCTCTGCCGTGCCGTCCTGCGGCTTTGCCTCGGTTTGCCCGGGCAGGGCCGCGCCGTAGCCCGCTTTTTGTACCGCCGCTATGATCGTTTCCGGCGAAACCGCCGCCTGATCGTATGTCACAACCATCGAATTGCTCAAAAGGTTTACCTGCACATCCTGCACGCCTTCGGTATGCCTTACAGCCTTTTCCACATGCGCCTGGCAGGCCGAGCAGGTCATCCCCGTTACGGAAAATTTCTGTTTCATTTCGCTCTCCTTACCCCACCCCCCTGGGGTGTATTGTTAGTATATTCTAACTTTCTTTCTTTTGCAACCCCCTTTTTCAGCTTTGCCAAAAATCCGCCCGCCATACCGCCTCCTCTGCAAAGAAAAAAGACGGCCTTTCCCGTCTTTTTTCCGCATGCATATCCGCTGTTTCAGGCCGCCCCATTGGCCCATGCCAAAGCCTGCCATAACATCCCAGAAGCGTCTAAAGCGTCAAAGTGTATCGGTTCCTCTCCGCAGTCCGCCGTCATTGCCAACATGCCCGGCGCCAGCAGCATGGCCGTTCCCTTTTGCCTCAGCATTGCTTTTTTCATTTGTTTCCCCTGTTATGCTTGGTTGCGCCTGTTCCCCTCTTCCTGTCCGTGATTTTCTGTTACGCAGCCGCTTTGTACGCCGACTCGCTGCTTATTTGCTGTCCGCCGTTGGCGTCGATGTAGGCATCCACCGCCTTTTCAATGCCCTCCTTGGTGGGCAGCGCCTCCAGCACGGCCTGGTGGAAATCCTTGTCGTTAAATTCGCTGCCCAGCGCTTCGGAGGCTTTGTCATACGCCTTTTCGATCTGGCGGGCAGTATAGTAATACTGCAAATATTCGCCCGGCGATGCAATAAAGATCTGGTACATCTCCTCTATCGCCTGCGTATCCACCTCAAAATACGCCTCTGCAAAATCCATCAGCTCTTCCGTATCCCAGCCCAGGTAGTTCACGCCGATATCCATCTGGCAATACAGGTTCAAGCTCAGCTGGCTGTTGATTCTGCACAGCTGCGCCGCCGTCTCGTTCTCCGTCAAGTAGCGATAGCAGTAATTTTCCACATAATTGGCCCAGCCCTCGCTATATCCCGTCGGCTCCAAAAGCTGGCACAGCAGGCTGTCGCCGGTCTGCCGGCTGAAATTGGTCTGGTATAAATGCCCTGGAAAGCCTTCATGTGCCAAGGTAGGCAGCACGTTGTCCCCCATATGCTTTGGGTTGATATAGATGTGGTTTTCCACCCCCTCTTTATCCAGATACGGGATCATATAAAACGCGGGATTTTGAATGGTATCCTCCAGCGCCGGGGACACCTGGCTCACCGTATACGGCACATCGGCCAAAAGCGCGGGGAAATCCGCCTGCATTCTCTCCCGAAACCATGCTACGCTCTGTTCCGGGTCCTCCGTGCCCAGATCCATCATCTCCCACGCCTGGTAGCCGGCCGGGTCCTGCCAGACAAGGCTGCGCATCTCTGCCATCATCGCCTGCTCATCCTCTTCCAGCTCCTCTTGTATCTCCTCCGGCGAAGCCTCGCTCAGGGTATATTGGCGCACCAGCGTCTTGTATACCATGCGGCCCTGCGGCAGGCTGGCCAGCGAACCGTCGCTGCTTTCATCCTTTGCCTTTTCCAGGCCGTCCGCCATGGTCTGGTACGCCGGCAGGCAATAGGTTTGCACCGCCTCCCTGTTGCGCTGCTTATAGCTCTCCTTTTGCGCCTGGGTCAAGCCCTCCATGCCGTCGATGCGCTCATCAAACGAGCGCAGCAGAATGTTCTCCTCCCCGGCCTGCAAAAACGTTTCGCATTCTTCTATCGCCAGCTCCGCTTGCTCGGCGCTGATGCCCAAGCCCGCTTCCTTCTTCTCCTGCTGATATTGCATCAGTGCTTCGGCATAGCGCGGCATATCGCTGAGCAGCGCCAGATAGTTTTCCACATCCTGCTCCGTATCCAGCGCCAATTCCGCCAACGAGATCTGAATTTGCGCCTGCCATCCAAAATTGGGCGCATTGGGGTTCTCATAATACATCGGCGCTGCAGGCACAGCGCTTTGCAGCGTCCAAAGCAACAGATCATACGTTTTCTGCTGGCTCTCGGACAGCGTATCCCTATCATACCGCATCAAATCGCGGATCATCGCTGCGCTGCGCTCCGCCTCTTCCTCATCCACCTCCGCTGTATAGCGGCCAAAGGTCGGCGCCACATCGCCCAGCCCCAAGGCATCCGGATCGTCAAAGAAAAAGTGGATCGTTACATAATCCTCCCCCACCATCTCCCGAATCACGCGCGTACAAAAATCATCAAAGGAATCCGCGGCCAGCTTTGGCTCCGTGCAGGCCGACGCCATCACCAATAGGCATACCGTTACCGCCATGGCCAGGGCACGCTTTGCACCCCGCTTCATTCGCTGCTGCATCTTGTTCCTCCTCATCCTTTTTTTCTACTTTATCATGCCCGTTTTTTTCTGCCAAGCAAGGGATGCTCTCTTGTTGGCATATTGAAAGAATTTTGTTCCTTTTTTGTCTCCCTGCCATAATATAGACGATTTATGCCGAAAACGCCTTGTATATCATCTATCTGTCGGATATAATAAAGGCATATTAAGAACATATTTATTTCTTTGTTTCCTTTTGTATCTCATGCGGCCATACATAAATTCTTAGAAAGGAAGGTACTGCAATGAGAAAACGAAAATTTTGGTCTGTGGCGCTGGCAACGGCCGTGGCCACCATGCTCCCCGTCTCTGCCCTGGCAAAAACCTGGGACAATGTGGATAGCTGGGATAAGCTGGCGGAGGCGTTTGGCGATACCGACGCGGACGTCACCATCATCCTCACCGGTGATATCCAGTTTGCCGGCTCCTTGGAGGCCAAAGAGGGCCAGACCTACATCCTCAACGGGCATACGTACACCCTGTCCGATGTCGCGTTCCATGGCAAAGGCACCGCAGAGGTAAACGCTGACGTTCAAAACCAAGCAACCGATACGGCGCTGGCCGTTGAAGATGCCAAGGTCACCGTCAATGGCGATGTCAAAACCGATGAAAACGGCGGCGGCGTGGGCGCTCTTGGTACAGCGGACGTTACCGTCAACGGCAATGTAGACGGCACGCTGGGCGGCGTGGCCGCTACTGAGGAATCAAAAATCACCGTCAATGGCGATGTGGATTCTGACGGCGTAGGCGCGCTCGCTACCGACAAGGGCGAGGTCGTCGTAAACGGCGATGTCAAAGGCGGCGAAGTCGGCGTGGCCGCAGAAGGCGAATCCACCGTAAAGGTAGAGGGCGATGTGGCCGGTAAGGACGGCGCCGAGCAAGGCGGTTACGGCGTTGTTTCCACAGAAAACGCCCAGGTAGAGGTGGCTGGCGACGTCAAAGGCGGCAATGCGGAATCCGATACCGACCAAGCCGTGGGCGGCACAGGCGTCATCGCGGCCGGCGAATCCGAGGTCACCGTGGGTGGCAGCGTCCAGGGTGGCGATGCCAAAAACGACACCGTTGCCATGGCGGGCGATGGCGTTGGCATCGAAGCTACCGCGGATGTAACGGTCAAGGGCGATGTCAAAGGCGGCAACGCTGCCTCTAAAAAGCAGGCCGTAGCCGGCGACGGCGTCGTTGTGCTCTGCCTGAAAGCACAGGATGAGGAAGCCAAACAGGCCGGCAAGCTGGTCATCGAAGGCTCTGTGTCCGGCGGCCAGGCCCAGGGCGAAGACGCCATCCAGGGCAGTGCGCTGTATTATTTCTTTAACCAGACGCAGGTACCGGAGGATATCATCATCCCCAAATTGGACAGCACCTCCGGCCAAACGCTCGTGGATTCCCTGGATGGCTATCTGGATGGCCTAATCGCCTACCTAGAGGAGATCAGCGGCGAATCCGTGTCTCCGGAAGACAGCGAAGCGTTGCATCAATCCTTTACCGATATTTTGGTGCAGCTAGTGCTCATCAACCATCCTGATGCCGTCATCGCAGACGAGCAAGCGCTCATCTCCTTCCTGGATACCCTGCCGGCTGAGGAGCGGGCGCTGTATGCCAGTGTATTTACCGACGCGATCAAAGCTGCATACGATCCCCTTGTAAAGCAGATCAACGTCGAGATCCTATCCCAGTATCTGCGCCCCACCGTCACTGTACACGCCTTGAAAACGGAAAACGGCGCCGAGGCCGTCAGCTCCGATATGGGCGCTTTCATGAATGAGCTTCTCTCTGCCGAGATCAACTACATCGTTCGTGTGCTGCCCAGTGAAAACGGCGTGCTAACCGTGGATAAGGAAACCGCCAAAGCAGGCGAAACCATCACCATCACCGCCAAGGCCAACGAAGGCTACCGCGTATCCAAGGTCTTTGTCAACGGGGAAGCTCTTCAGGGCAAAGACGGCGTATATACCTTTACCATGCCGGATCATGGCGATGTGGAGGTGTCGGCAGAATTTGTTTCCACCCAGAGCGGCGCACCCAAAACCGGCGACCAAAGCCAAACGGCCCTTTGGGCGGCCCTCTTGGTGCTCGCAGGCGGCGCGGCGTTCCTCACGATGAAGCGCCGTACAAACGCATAAAACCCACCAAAAAGCACAGGCAAATCGCCTGTGCTTTTTTCTTTGCCCTTGCATCCTGGCGCTGTTGCGGCCCCCGCCGCCCTTGCCCTGGTTTGTCTTAAAAAGCCTTTACTCTGAATCGGCCAAGCATGCCAGCTTTCCGTTGGCGGCGTCTTTTCCCTTCCCTGCCCAAAACAAAAAGCCCGGCCTATCGCCGGGCTTTTTCATCGCCATTGGAATGGTTGTGTTATCTGCGCTTTGCCAATGCCGCCCTGCCCGCGCCGGCCAGCGCCAGCACCGCCACCGCAATCCACAGCATCATGGACGCCTGCGCATCGCCGGTCTGCGGAGAAGCCGCGGACGGGCCTGCCGTTTCTCCCGCTGCGCCCGAGATCTGCGCTACATCCGTCATGATGTAAGAGGAGCAGTGCGTCGTTTCATAGACCGCTACCCCCTGCTCTATCAGGCTCTTGGCCGGAGCACTGTCAGCGCCGGCGGCCTCGGCAGCACCCACGCCCACACCTGCCAGCCCGCAGACCGGCGACAACAGCACCCCCGGCATATGGGCCGCCTTACTGAGCTTGGCCGCCATAGGCGCCGTATCAACGGCTTGCCTGGCCTATCGCAAACGCAAATCCGTATAACCGCCCGGGCCTTTTGCAGATATGCTGTGTATTTTGGCCGTGTGCATCAAAAAAAGGAGACCTTTTTACAGGGTCTCCTTTTGCTTATCGTTTGCCAACGCCCTGCAGCGCAGCGCATTGCTCGATGAATTGCCGCGCCGTCCGCGGGCTGCGCCCGTTGCGGCGCAAAGCGTGCGCTTCCGCCTTTTGGATCAGCTCGTCCCT
>UREB01000059.1 GCA_900546685.1 uncultured Eubacteriales bacterium
CGTACACGTTTTTTTGACGACTTTGACATGTGGGCTTGGGTTCAACAGAAAAAGCAAGAAGGGTTGATTAAGCATATCGGCTTCTCCTTCCACTCTACGCCTGAAGAGCTGGAAGGAATATTGCTGGCTCATCCGGAAATGGAGTTTGTGCAGCTACAAATCAACTATGCGGACTGGGAAAACCCTGCCGTTCAATCAAAAAAATGCTACGAGGTAGCACGAAAATTTAACAAGCCTGTTATCATCATGGAGCCCGTAAAAGGCGGTATGCTGGCAACGCCACCCGCATCCGTTTTACAGGTGTTGAACCAAGCTGAGCCAGACTCCTCAGCGGCTTCTTGGGCCATCCGTTTTGCCGCCAGTTTAGATGGCATCATCACTGTTTTATCTGGTATGAGCAGCGTGGCTCAGATGCAGGATAATATATCCTATATGAAAGATTTTCATGGGTTGACGCCGGCTCAGCAAGCCACGCTATCCAAAGCACAAGAGGAGCTTGCAAAAATTCCGCTGATCCCCTGTACAACATGTAACTATTGCGCTAAGGTATGTCCTCAAAACATCGGCATCTCTGGTTCGTTTACCGCGATGAATTATCTGACGCTTTATGGTGACAAAGCCGCCGCTGCTCATCAAGAAAATTGGTTGGTTGGCGGCCATGGCAAAAAGCAAGCGGATCAATGCATTCAATGCGGAAAATGCGAATCGGTTTGTCCACAGCATATCAAGATCCGAGACAATTTGGCGCTTGTAAAGAAAGCGCTTTTATAAGCAAGCATGTGCTTATATTCCCTTCCAAAAAGCCATTCTGCATAGAATGGCTTTTTTCTTTAGGATCAGCGTTGATGACTCTTTTGAAATCATCTGATTCAAGGCATAAAAAAGGTTCCTTCGCACAATGCCCATGTAAGAATTAAGATATTATGATAGATATCATAAAATAAAAAAACCGCTGATTTCTCGGCAGTTTCATACCATAGGCTGCCGGCATTGATATTTTCTTTCTGGCAACAAAAATATCGCAACCCACCATGGTAATTTGCGCGATATTGGGTGAAATGCCACGCTGCTTATCATTGACAATATATATTTTTTTATAACAGCCCGCAAAAGTTGGTGCAAGCTAATGCGTGACGAGCGCGTTGACAAGCAAACAGTGAAGGCATAGCGTGACTTTTTGCAGATAAGGAGGAACAGTGTAGTAGATAACTGATTTCTTCGCAAAAAAGGAATATTGATGTCATAAGTGATGTCATAAAAAATAAAAACCACCGATTTTTCGGTGGTTTTGTGGTGCGAGAGACGGGACTTGAACCCGTACGCCTTTCGACACACGCCCCTCAAACGTGCCTGTCTGCCTATTCCAGCACTCTCGCTCATGGGTAACAATAGAAATTGTCACCCATTTATTATAGAGGAAAATACGTAAAAGTCAACCTCTTCTTGCCAAACTCGCTGGATTATTCCGGCGCATTGGCTTTGTTCTCATCTCCCTGCTGCAAAATATACCATTGGTCAATATCCTTGAAAATATCCATATCCCGCATAGTCGGGATGCCTTTAATCTTTGCCGAGCATACAACGGAATTTGTCTTAAAGTACAAACTGATAACGGGAAGCTCGTCGCTCCATAGATGCTGTACTTTGGAAGAGGCTGCTTTTACCTCCTCTTCCGTGGTAGCGGCCGCAAGTTCGTCTAAATACGAATCCATCGTCGCAGAGGTATATCTTCCATAATTGTATGTTCCGCGGGTGCTGTGTAGCAAAAAGCTTACATCGCCATCCTTAGGAATGGAAAAACCAGCAAAAGCCAGATCAAAATTACCATTTTGCAGAGCAATTTGATAATCTGACCAGGTCATCACCGTAACCGTAGCGTCAATCCCAATCTTTTGCAGCTGCTGTGCCGCCACCTTTGCTGCATCGGCACGCGCACTGCTCAATGTGTTTTCGTTGACGATGATATTCATCGTCAGCTTTTCCCCATTTTTATCCAAAAAACCATCGCCATCGCTGTCCCGGTATCCCAGCTCGCCAAGAAGCGTCGTCGCTTTTCCGGGATTATATTCGTGCTGCTGCTGCGTCTGGTCGTAATAATACGAATCCGGTGGCACAGGCGCATCCACCGTAACCGCATGCCACAGATATGTCTCGGTGATGATTGTTTTTCTATCCAAAGCAGCAATGATGGCCTGGCGCATCTGTACATCCTGCATCTTTGCATTTTGTAGATTTGGAATGATGCATTCGTATTCCTGCGTCATCACCTCATACACATCACGGCTGCCCGGTTGCTTATAGCCAGAAGCTGTCAGCGAATCCGTGTGCACCAGATCTACCAGGTTCACATCCATACTGGTCAGCGCCGTATCGGGATCCTGAATGCCCTTCACCGTGATTTTAGACAGGTATGGTGTGCGTTTCCACCAAGAATCATTGGCCTCCAGCTCCAACACCTTGCCAGAATCGTTGGATACTACCTTATAGGGGCCACAACCCGTGGGCAAAGAGGTGCCGATGGTCGTATCCGGTATAATAGGAAATACCAGCGCCGCCAATACACGGTTTGTCTTTTGCGTTGCTGTAATGGTAAAAGTCGTCTCATCCACAGCTGCAGCCGACGCGATCAAATCCATATTCACCGCATAGATGGAATCTCTGTTTTCATCTTCCTCAATCTTCTTCAGCTCATTGATGCAGGCTACAATGTCCTTGGCTTTTACGGTTTGCCCATTGTGATATGTCACGTCCTTACGCAATACAAACGTCCAGGTAAGGCCATCCTCTGACATACTCCATCGTTCCACCACATTGGGCTGAAGCCTCAACGCATCATCATATTGCAGCGGGCTATCATAAATCAAGGAAAACAGATCTACCAATTCCCGCTGCGTCGTTTCCAGCGGTTTTAACGTAGCGTTGTTGGGCATCACGATCGTCATGCTTCCACCCGAAACAGGCGCCGCCTCCGATTGGCTTGCGCTGGGCGTTGGGCTGGGAGAGGCCGCCTCCTGTCCGCCACAGCCCGCCAAAATGAGCAGGCAGCCTAGCGATACACAGATCAGCCTATGACTCCAGCGTATAATAGGATCTATACATCTCTTTCGCATTTTCTACCTTCTTTACGTATTCCTCTGTTTCCCGATAAGGAATGTCTGTCAGCTTTCCGTCCTGGCTGTATTTTTCATCTTCCAGCCACTGGGTCACTCGGTTTGGGCCGGCATTGTAGCCCGCCAAAACCAGCGTCATATCCCCATCAAACCTATCCATGAGATATTTTAGATACCAGCACCCCATACGGATATTGGTCTCCGGATCTTTTAGTTTTGCTTCGCTGTAATCCTTCATCGACATCTTTTTGGCAATCCACTCTCCGGTATCCGGCATGATCTGCATAAGCCCTACCGCCCCTACGCGGGATTCGGCCTCTATATCAAAATGGCTTTCCGTATGGATCACACCGCATACAAGATACGGATCCAATCCGTTTGCCTCTGCGTATTCTGTGATGTACGCTTCATATTTCAATGGATACGCCAGCTTTTTGGCATACGGATATCCTACCAATGCCAACAGCGCCAATATGATGATGGCAAGGCCCAATACGATCCATAGCTGCCAAAGGTTTCGCTGTTTTTTTCTACGGCCTGCCTGTCTTGCCCTTCTGGCCGGATAAGCCGTTGTTTTACTGTTTGCCATATAGTCCCCCCACAGCATGGTCGTACAACGCCCTTGCTTTTTCAATTAAGCATCGCTCTCCTACCATGCTATCCAACAGGCAGTCGGCGTACTCTTTTTTTTGAGTTTCCGGCATCTGGCTCTTGATTCTTTGCCATGCCTGTTGCTCTGATAAACCATCTCTTTTCATGATGCGTGCGCACCGTATCTCTTCCGGTGCTGTAATTAACCATACTTCATCACATACCGTATGCAGCCCAGACTCAATCAACAGTGCCGCATCTATGATACACACGCCCCTTTTACGGCGCAAAAGGCACTTTGTCTGCTCAATGAGCCGTGGCCACATCAGTGCATTCAGCCGCGCCCGCGCCGCTTCATCGCCAAACACCAACGCACCCAATGCCTTACGATCCAAAATGCCCGAAGGCGCCATTTGTGCCCCGAATTCCTCTGCAATGGCCCGCACCGCTTCGCTTCCCGGCGCCTGCAGCTCTCTTGTCATTGCATCGGCGTCCAGAACGCAGGCGCCTGCTTTTGCAAGGGCCCTGGTCACTGTGCTTTTCCCCGCGCCAATGTTGCCGGTAATGCCAATAACAAACCGTTCGTTCTGCTTTGTCATTTTGCCTCCAGCCAATTCTTGCCGGAATCCGCCTCCGCGATCAGCGGCACATCCAACGGCAGCACATTTTGCATACAATCCGTCAAGATTTTCTTCACCTTTTCTGCCTGGTCTCTTGGTACATCTACGATAAGCTCATCGTGCACCTGCAAGATCAGTTTGGCCTGCGGGCATTCCTTTTTCAATGTCTCGTGCACATGGATCATCGCGGCCTTTATAATGTCCGCCGCCGTACCCTGGATCGGTGCATTCATCGCCGCCCTTTCTCCAAAGGAGCGCACGTTATAATTTTTGCTTGCCAATTCTGGTGTATATCTACGGCGTCCATACATGGTTTCCACAAATCCGTGCGCACGCCCATCCGCCACGCATTGATCCATATATCCTCTGATTTTGGGGTACGTCTCAAAATAGCTCTGTATCAATGTGGCTGCTTGCTTGCGTGGAATGTTAAGATTTCTTGATAGACCGAAATCTGAAATGCCATAGACAATGCCAAAATTCACCGCTTTGGCGGAAGACCGCATGTCTTTTGTTACGCTCTCCTGGTCCACACCGTACACCTTTGCTGCCGTAGCGGCATGAATATCTCCGCCATGCCGGAAGGTATCGATCATCGTGTCCTCTTTGGCCATGTGTGCTAAGATACGCAGTTCGATCTGCGAATAATCCGCAACCACCAAACAGCGATCCTCATCCGAAGGGATAAACGCACGGCGAATCTCCCTTCCTTCCTCAGTGCGCACCGGGATATTTTGCAGATTTGGCTCAGAAGAAGAAATGCGTCCCGTCAGCGTAATGTTTTGATGGAATCTCGTATGGACTCTGCCGTTGCTTTGGTCTGATACGGCCTGTAATCCATCCAGGTATGTGCTTTTTAATTTTGTCGCTTTTCTATATTCTAAAATGCAAGCGATGATGGGATGCTGCTCTTTCAATTGTTCCAGCACTTCCACATCCGTCGAATACCCCGTCTTTGTTTTTTTCCAGGCCGGCAGACGCAGCTTATCAAACAACACCTCGCCCAGCTGTTTGGTAGAGTTTATGTTAAACTGCTCTCCCGCCAAGTCATAAATTTCCTTTTCCAGCTCTTTGATCCTGGTGGCATACTGCTGCGCCAAATCGTGCAGCTGCGCCAGATCCAGTCGAAAGCCGGTGCATTCCATGTCAAACAACACACGCCACAGCGGCAGTTCCAGCGTTTGATACACTTCAAACCCTCGCCATTGCTGCAAGCCCGCCTCCATGTTGCGGTAAAGCTGAAGCATGGTACAGGCGTTGGCCGCTTGATCCGGTGCCAAAAGCCCGTGTGTTTGGCATAAGGTCTGCACATCCTTTTGGCCCTGTGCCGGGTTTTCTACATAGGCGGCCAGCATCACATCCTGACACCGACCCCGTATCTCTACCTCCCATTGGCGCATGGTATGCGCCCAGCTTTTTGCATCATACAAAATTTTTTCAACGCTGGCATCCGCCATCATGGGGGCTAGCATCTCCAAGGCCGCATAAGGGTCTACTCCATCGCCCAGCAGCGTCTGCGAAAACGCAACGTATACCTCTTCTGTTTCGGAAACCGCCATGTGCAGCCCCTCTTTGTCCTCATAGAGAGCTACGGTCTGCGGGCAGGCGCTCACAGCCTTGCGCCAATCCGCTAAGCTTTCCAGCCTTTGGATGGTTACATCCGGCATTGCCGCAGCCGGCGTCTCTTCTTTGCTGCTAGCAGAGGAAATTCCCAGCCGCTTTGCGAGCGTTGAAAACCCAAGATCAGCCAATACCGGCCCCCATTCGGACTCATGGATGCCCCCAAACGCAATCTTCTTTAGCTGAAAATCACAGGGCACCTTGGGATCAATGGTCGCCAAAAATTTACTTTGTCTGGCTTGCTCGGCATAGGTAGCAAGCGACTGTCTCAATTTTGGGCCGCCGGCTTCGTCTGCATGTGCCAGTACCTCCTCCAGCGTTCCAAATTTATCCAGCAGCTTGGCCGCTGTTTTGGGGCCCACGCCCGGTACGCCCGGGATATTGTCCGAGCTGTCGCCCATCAATCCCTTGAGATCTGCCACGAGCTCCGGATAAACCCCCATCTTTTGCTTTACCGCCTCGGCATCCATCAAATCGGTATCCGAAATCCCGCGCTTTGTGTATAAGACCTTCACCGGCCCCCCTACCAGCTGCAAAGCGTCCTTATCGCCCGTTACCAGCAGCGCCTGGCAGTGGTTTTGCTTGGCCAACTCTCCCATCGCGCCCAATATATCGTCCGCTTCGTATCCTTCACAGGACAATACCGCAATGCCCAGCTCACCAAGCGTCTCTTTCAAAAGATCAAACTGCGGGATCAGCTCTTCCGGCGTCTCTTTTCTTCCCGCTTTATAGCCCTTATATTGCAAATGGCGGAACGTCGGCGCCTTTAGATCAAACGCCACCGCCAAATAATCCGGTTTTTCCTCTTGGATCAAACGGATGAGCATGCCCATGAATCCATATACCGCATTGGTATACCGCCCCTTTGCATCCGTTAGAATCGGCAAGGCATGGAAAGCACGAAACAGAAGGCTGTTTCCGTCGATTGCAATCAGTGTTGGCATGGCTCCGCCTCCTTTGTTTTGTAGATGATTTTATCATACCCCATAGTAAAAATCAAAAAGGCGCCCCCTTGTTTGTCCCCAGCCTTTTGCCAAGAATGTCTCAAAAACGCCATTTTCCTTTTCTCACTTCTATGTAAAAAGCCTCTATGAGCGCCCCATAGAAGCTTTTCCGCTCTGTTTTCTTTATGCTTTCGTATCATGCTGACGATGCCATTGTATAATCTGCTGCATCCTCTGCTTCACCCTTGCCTCTGATCCTTGTTCCGTTGGGCGGTAGTATCTCCTATCCTTTAGCGTTTCCGGCAAGCATTGCATATTGGTCAGCTTATCGGATGTATCATGTGCATACTGGTATCCCTTTCCATAATTCAACTCCTGCATTAGCTTGGTTGGCGCATTGCGCAGATGAAGCGGCACCGGCTCCGCCAGCATTCTCGCGGCGTCTTTTTTGGCAGATTCATAGGCCATATATAGCGCATTGCTTTTTGGCGCCATGGATAAATAGACCACCGCATGCGTCAGATTGACCGTGCATTCCGGCATACCGATGAAATGGCATGCCTGGTAAGCCGCCACAGCAATCTCTATGGCGCGGCTGTCCGCCATCCCCACATCCTCATCTGCAAATCGTACCAGGCGTCTGGCCACATACAACGGATCCTCTCCTGCCTCCAGCATACGCGCCAGCCAATACACCGCCGCATCCGCATCGCTATTTCGCATGGATTTATGCAGCGCAGAAATGAGATTATAGTGCTCCTCCCCGTTTTTATCATACAGCAAGGATTTTTGGCCTATGCACTGCTCTACCATCTCTTGAGAAACCTGAACGGTATCCCCCTCTTTTCTTCCGTTGAGCACTACCATCTCCAGTGTATTCAGCGCCACTCTGGCATCGCCGTTGGCAAACGCTGCAATCATCTCCAGCCATTCCTCTTTCATTTCTACGCGCTGCGCGCCAAACCCCTTTTCATCCGTTAAGGCATGGTGCAGCAGCGTTTGCAATTCTTGGACAGACAACGGCTGCAAAACAAACACTTTGCATCGGCTCAGCAACGCCGAATTTACCTCAAAAGAGGGGTTTTCCGTCGTTGCGCCAATCAAGATGATGCTCCCTTTTTCCACAAATGGCAAAAACGCATCTTGCTGCGCCTTGTTAAAACGGTGGATTTCGTCAACAAACAAAACGGTCTTTTCCCCCAGCATTCTGCTGTGATCCGCCTCCGCCATCACCTTTTTAATCTCCTTGATGCCGCTGGTCACCGCGCTAAAGTCTACAAAACGAGCCTTCGTCCTTTCCGCGATGATGCGCGCCAATGTCGTTTTGCCTACACCGGGCGGGCCCCAAAAGATCATCGAACAGATCTGATCTTGCTCGATCAATTGCCGCAATACTTTTCCTTCCCCCAGTAGATGCGTCTGCCCTACATAGCCCTCCAGCGTATCCGGCCGCAAACGACTGGCCAACGGATCATGCCCCTGGTCCTCAAACATCGATCTCTGCACAGTCTCTCACCCACCTTGTCTCTTTGTTTTATTATACCGCATTCATGGTGTTAAATATAGCGATCAGCAAATCCAAACTCAATAACATGCGCGCATAAAATTCAAAGGCTTGCAGTCAGGCATTCAATAGAATAAATTTTGCCCTCTGTAACAAAAGGAAAATAAGCAAGGCCTCGCATACATCATTGTTTTGCAGAAAAAATCGTCATAAGTGATCATAATACGCAATGGCAAAGGTTAAGTTGGCAAAAGCCTGCAATGCTCTTTTTCGATCTGGGCAAAGAAAAGCCCGGATGCGAATTGCATCCAGGCTCAGTTTGCAAATCATTGGCAAAAAAAGACGCCCAACAGTACTTTGGTAGCATGCCAAAGCGGCCGTGAGCGTGTATATAAGCAAATAACCGGCAGGATAGAGACCCTTTTCGAGGAGAAACGGCACCGTTCGGTAAAGTCGTGATTTTATAAAGCAAAATCGCGGCGAACCCAAGGG
>UREB01000060.1 GCA_900546685.1 uncultured Eubacteriales bacterium
GCACAGAAAGATTCATTTTATCTTCTTCATCGGAAAATATCCGCAAATTCGCAATCTTTTGCGCCACGTACACAGCATCTGATTCCGTGTCGCCCTGCTCTACGCCCAGCAGAACAACCAAGCCGGGGCCGATGCGTCCCACCGTTTTCCCTGCTACGCAAACCTCCGCTTCGGTTACCCTTTGCAATACTGCTCTCATCGTTACATCGTCCCCCGATAGGCTTCAATGACATACGGCATCTTTTGAAATTGCTTGATGATGCGTTCCAGCTGATCAATGTCTTGGATCATGATTTCAAATTCCGTATGGAATACCTTGTTCTTCCCTCTATGTCCCTGAACGCTGGTAATGGGCACACCCATGCTGGAGAGGATCTGCGTCATCTCCGCCATAACACCCGTTTTGTCCAGCGCAATAACGCTTAAACAGGCGCGATACCCTTCCGGAGATTCCTCTGCCCAAGCCACTTCGATGATCCGATCGTCTCCCTGGTCTATCAAACTTAAAAGATTGGAGCAATCTGCACGATGTATGCTTACGCCGCGCCCTCTGGTGATAAAGCCCACAATAGGATCTCCCGGCACAGGCCTACAGCAGTGTGCCATACGAACCAACATATTTTCTTGGCCCTTTACAATTACGCCATGCGAAGGCGTCCTGGCATTCTGGTTGGCTCTGTGCGCTGCTTGTTTGGCCTTTTCCAAAAGCTCCGCCTTGCGTTCCTGCTTATGCTTTTTCTGGCATTCCTCGATCAAGCGCTGCAATATCTGATTGGTCGATACACCGCCGCATCCTACCGCGGCATATAGGTCATCCATCTCATGAAAGGTATAACGCTTGAAGATAGGTTCCAACCATTCAGAGATAAAGAGATCCTTGTAGAGGTCAAACCCCTGCCGTTTTGCCTCTTTTTCCAGCATCTCCTTCCCTTTTGCGATGTTCTCATCCTTCATTTCGCGCTTGAACCAGCCTCTTATCCGATTCTTCGCGTTGTTGGTTTTTGCAATCAGCAGCCAGTCGCGGCTGGGATGGCCATCCTTGCGCGTTTGTATCTGCACCACGTCGCCTGTATTCAATTCTGTATCCAGCGGTACAATGCGTCCGTTTACCTTCGCGCCAACACAGGTGTCGCCTACACGAGAGTGAATTCTGTACGCAAAGTCGATGGGTGTAGAGCCTCGCTTTAGCGTAATGACCTCTCCCTTTGGCGTAAAAACAAAGACTTCGTCAGTAAACATATCCAAACGCGTAACATCGATGGTTTCTTCTGGGTCCGGCTCATCATCCTTAATATTTTTTAAATCGCGGAACCAAGCGATCTTCTCGTCAAAATCCTTATCCTCTTTGCCTTCCTTGTATTTCCAATGCGCCGCTACGCCATATTCCGCAGTGCGATGCATTTCAAAGGTACGAATCTGCACCTCAAACAAAATACCGGCAGAATTGATAACGGTCGTATGCAGGGATTGGTACATATTGGATTTTGGCATCGCAATAAAATCCTTAAACCGTCCAGGAATAGGCTTATACAACGTATGCACCATACCCAATGCCGCATAGCAATCCCTTACAGTATTCACAATGATACGCATCGCCATCAGGTCATAAATCTCATTCGGCTCTCTGCCTTGATTCACCATTTTTTTATAAATAGAATATACGTGCTTTTCCCGTCCCTCGATCTCACATTCAATGCCCATCTCCGTGAGCTGCGTTTTGAAAAAGTCCATCTGCTTTTGCAAAAAATCTGCCTGTCTGGGACGCAACTTGGCAACCTCGGAAACAATGTACTCGTATTTTTCCGGCTCCAGATATTTTAGGGCCAGATCCTCCAGCTCACTACGTATGGCGTATATCCCAAGCCGGTGAGCAATCGGTGCATAAATATCCAGTGTCTCTTGCGCGATCCGTCTGCGTTTCTCTTCATTGAGCGCATAGAGCGTGCGCATGTTGTGCAGCCTATCCGCCAATTTGATGATGATGACCCGGACATCCTTTACCATGGCCATCAGCATTTTGCGCAAGCTCTCAGCCTGGCGTTCCTGACGGCTTACCATATTGATCTTATCCAGCTTTGTTACGCCATCTACCAAATGCGCCACCACAGCGCCAAAACGCTGTGTAATATCCTCCCGGCTCATCTCGGTATCTTCCACAACGTCGTGCAGCAACGCTGCGGCTATGG
This sequence comes from uncultured Eubacteriales bacterium, assembly GCA_900546685.1. GTDB lineage: Bacteria > Bacillota > Clostridia > Christensenellales > QAND01 > UMGS1975. The sequence goes on from UREB01000060.1 coordinate 2,187, forward strand.
TCTCATAATCCATGCCATAATCAATCAATATCTTGGCAACAGCGCAGGGATGGGTGATGTATGGCTCTCCAGATTTTCTAAATTGCCCATGGTGCGCGCACGCAGCAAATTCAAGCACACGATCTACCAAATCATATTGATCTTCCGGCAAGGTTTGCTTTAGCTGCGCCATCCAGGGCGCAAAGGTCTGTTTTTGCTGCTCAAGCAACTCTTTGGTCATCTCTTGTCCTTGCATCGTATCACCACCCTTTTTGCAGTGCCGTATAAATGCTGCTTTCTCCTAAATCGCTCTTTTGAGGATGCGGATCTACCCACATGGTACTCTGTTCAAAATTTAAAAAAGCCAGATCTTCAAAGATTGCCAGGGCTGCAGCCGCCTGGTAAGGCTCCACCCCGGCGGACAGTGAAAGCCGATGACATCGCTCATGAAACTGCATCGCGCCGGAGCCCATCTTCTTACACTGTAAGTATACACGAATCAAGTCCTCCCGGCACAGCCTCATTTTGGAAACCGTCGATTTTATTTCCTGTGTATCATCCAGCACCGGGAGTTCTTTTCTCCATGCGCCACCCCCCACAAGCAGCGCATTCATTCGATGCTTATTTTTGGGATAATGCAATACGGACAGATCGATAATCGCTGATAAACCATCCTCTCGAATCTGCTTGAAAAGGCGGTTTGCCGCAATCGGCGTTAAGCAGCAAACATATGTTCCAAACGGATGCTCATGAGCCGCCTTGTAAAATGCGCTGTAATCCTGGAACCGCGGAGAAAAGGACGGCAGTGCTTTGGCCAGATCAAATATCAATTGGCAGTCCAGCGTGTTTGCCAGATCCTCGAGGCCCTCTACATGAATACTATGTTGCTTATATAGGCATTTGGCCCGTTTTACCTGCCGAAACTCATCCAGTTCCAGCACAGCGGAAACATCGATTCTTTGATTTGGTATCGGCATATCCTTGCCGGCAATGCGAAAAGCAATCATTTCCGCTGTATGCTGGTCTTTCTCCAATACATATTTGGCATGATCTCCCGTTTTCCCTAAAGGAGCAGAAGAAATCACCCGTACATTTTCAAATAGGGCGGTCGGCGTGGGATTTCCCATGCCAAACGGCGCCATGGCAGAAAAGCTCTCTGCCAGAGGCACCGTTACATCCTCCGGCGTCAGCAATACATCGCAATCCACCGTTGGAACCCAGGTAGAAAGTGGATAGTGCGTACAAAAAAACTCATTATATCGCTCCATGAAAGCCGGCAAGTTTTCTTGCTTTAAGGAAAACCCACCCGCCTGAGCATGTCCGCCATATTTAATCATCAGGTCTCGGCATGCATCCAGCGCTTCAAAGATATGCACGCCTGGAATGCCCCTGGCAGAACCCGTCGCTACCCCATTTTCCAAACAGATTACAGCGCTCGGCCGTTGATACAGTTCCACTAGCCTTGAGGCCACAATGCCCGCTACCCCGCTGTGCCAGCCCTCCTTTGCCACCACGGCAACGCGTTGGCTGTCTACATATTCATCCAGCAGCTGACAGGCCTGCTTGAGCATTTCCTGCTCCGTCTGCTGCCTGCGTTGATTCTCTTCATCCAGCTCGACAGCCAATTCCATCGCGTTCTTCCGATCCTCGGCCAGAAGCAGGCGCAGCGCCCGCTTTGCATCCCCCAGCCGTCCTGCAGCGTTGATTCTCGGGCCAAAGCCAAACCCAATATTGCCAGATCCTATCTGTTTTCCATGCAATCCGCATACTTTACTCAGTGCCTCAATGGCATATCTCGGCCGTTGATTCATACGTTCTAGGCCCTTTTTCACGATGGATCGGTTTTCATCCAACAGAGGCACAATATCTGCTACCGTTGCCATCGCCACCAAATCAATGGCCTCCATGGCTCGTTCAAATCCAAAAAGCGCATGGCAAAGCTTAAATGCAACGCCTGCCCCGCAAAGCATATGAAATGGATAATCCGGCGAAATGTGGGGGTTTATAACTATGGCATCCGGCAACTCCTCCAGCGGCTCATGGTGATCCGTTATAATCAGCTGCAATCCCAACTGCTTTGCTAGGGCAGCTTCGTTGAGGTTTGTGATGCCACAATCCACCGTTATGAGCAGATCGCTTGTCTGTGCAATGCGCTTGACAGCCTCCGCATTCAGCCCATAGCCATCCTGTTTTCTATCCGGGATGACGATGTTAACCTCTGCCCCTGCCTGCGCCAGCATAGGCGCCAAAACAGCACAGCTGCATACGCCGTCGCAATCATAATCCCCATACACCGTGATATGCTTTTTCTCGGCCAGCGCCTGCTCAATGCAATCTACTGCTTGCTCCATATGCTCTAAGAAAAATGGATCATGAAACACATTCCCCTGCAAAAAGGCGTCTGCCTGTTCCGTCTCATGGATCCCTCTGTTGTATAAAAGGCCTGCAGCCTGGCGCGTCAATCCCGTATGCTTTGCAATCCTTGTAATACACGCCAATTCCTCTTCTGTATGCTTCGGCACGCGAAAGGTCAGCATCTTTCATCCTCCCTTCTTGGGATATAGGAAAAGCCTCTCGCTCATCCGAAAGGCTTTCCGGCGCAAACCAGCAATCGTTTCGTTTACTTCCGCTTGGCTTTTTGCGCTTTTTTGTTTTTGTTTTTTTCATACTCCGCTTTTTTGGCTTGTTTATCCATCGGCACAGCTGCAACCTCTATCCCCTTTTTGCTCCGCCGAACCATCATATCCCATATTGGGGCCGCTAAGAACAGACTAGAATATGTGCCCGCCACCAAGCCGACGATAATTGGGAACGCAAATTCCTTGATCGAGGACGGGCCCAAAATGAACAGGATCACAATGGTAACCAATGTTGTGGCGGACGTATAAAGGCTTCTCGTCAGCGTTTTCCGTAACGAACTATCTACCAATTCATCCAGCTCTATGGCAGGGTCTGCCTTTCTTATTTCTCGCATCCTATCAAACACCACGATGGTGTTGTTGATGCTATAACCTACAATCGTCAGCACAGCCGCAATAAAAGAACTATTGATCTCCACGCGGAAAATGCACACAAACGCCATCATGATCAATACATCATGCAACAGACAGATGATAGAGGATACGCCAAAATGAAATTCAAAGCGAATTGAGATATACAGCAGAATCAATGCGCCGGCAATCGCTACTGAGAGAACCGCATTTTTAATCAGTGATGCGCTTGCCACCGCCCCAATACGCTCTACATTGATCAGCTCAGCTTCCGGATATACTTCATGGATCTTTGCCATGATAGTGTCTCTCTGCGCAATGTCCGCCGCTTCATCAGCTTGCGGCCGTATCCTCATTTGGGCCTGTGTTCCTTCTCCCGACTTATCCAGTCTGAAAACGGTAAATCCCTTTTCCCCGGCGTTGGATACGCAATTTTGCAAATCTTCGATATCATAGGTTTGCTTGAGGTCTACCGTCAAAATCGAGCCGCCCGTAAAATCGATGCCAAGGTTAAATCCGCCCATAAAAACGGCGCATAGTATCCCAATGAGGATAATGGCAGCCGAAAGAATTATGAATTTCTTGCTATGCTTTACAAAGGAAAACTTCATCGCCATCACCTCACTGTTTTATAAACCATTTTCTATTTTTTACGCCAATTTTTACAACCTGGCGAAGCAGAAAACGCGTTATGAAGATAGCGGAAATCATGGAACAGCCAATGCCAATGGCCAGCGTAAAGGCAAAACCTTGAATGCTGCCTACACCAAAAATCATTAGGACAACAGTTGCGATCAGCGTGGTGACGTTGGAATCCAGTATAGCGGAAAAAGCTCTCTTAAATCCATTCTCCACAGCTGTATGGATTGATTTATCCGCCCGAAGCTCTTCCTTCATACGCTCAAAGATAATGACGTTTGCGTCTACGGCCATACCGATGGACAATAGCACCCCGGCAATACCGGGCAACGTTAGCTGTACCTTAGGCATTGTAAGAATACAGAAGAACATGATAACAATATAGAACAAAAGCGCAATGCAACTCATCAACCCAGGCAGCCTGTAAATAAAGATCATGAATAGCATGATCACCACAATACCAATGATGCCGGCAATTACGCCTTTGCTTAGCGCATCATAGCCCAACGTCGCGCTGATCATACGCACTTCCTGTTCTTGAAGCGTCAAAGGCAGGGCACCGGATTCTATCTGCGTTGCTAGCTCCTGCGCGCTTTCGGCCGTAAAGCTACCTTCTATGACGCCGCTACCCCCGGTGATCGCAGAATTCACCGTGGGGCTAGAAATGAGCTTGTCATCCACATAGATGCTAAGCTGTTTGCCTATGTTGTTTGCTGTCGCCTCCGCAAATGCTGCGGTGCCTTCACTGTCCAGGCTAAAGGAAACCACCCATTTCCCGTCCATGTTGCCCGCCTTAGCTTGGGTAACATGCTCTCCTTCCACGACGACATTGCCATCGGCGTCTTTCCACTCCAGCTTGGCTGGGGAACTCAAATATTCGCTGATGGTGGATGGATCTTCCTCTGCAGATGGGATCTCAACACGGATGCCTCTATCCCCCTGTCGGGTAACGGTGGCTTCAGTCATCCCTTTATCGCTCAACCGTTTTTGCAAAATGGTGATCGTTCCGCCCATTTTGCTGTCAAAATCCTCTATGCCTTCATCGCTGGCCTCATATACAGCGGAAAAACCACCGGTCAGATCCAGCCCCAGCTTGGTTTGTTTCAATTGGGTTTCCATCGGTAAAATCTCCTTTACCCCAAACGAAATGCCAAACAGCGAAACATAGAGCATCACGGCCAGAATGACCAAAATAATAGTCAACCTGACGATGCCTTGCTTTCTCATTCCCACAACCTCCTGGGCTCGTCCAAAGAAATAATACTTATTGGTTTATTATATGGGTTCGCGAATCTTCCGTCAATATAACAAAAAAGGATGGGCTGCCTTCCCATCCTTTTTGTATTTACGCCCTCTTGTAGCTAGTGTGTTTCGGCTTGCTCAGCAGCGTTTGAAAAATTATGCCCCCAATGAGCCCTACCAATAAACCAGTGAGGAGATCCGAAAGCAAAATCTGCCACATGCCCATACCACCATCCAGCAGTGAAAAGACAAAGAAACCAAGTGCCATATACACTACGCCGCTCAATGCGCCGATCAGCCAGGCAGGCCCCCCAGCTTTTTTTGTTGCCAAATAAGCTGTAAGCAGAGCAGCAATCATTTTGATTCCCTCATTTACAGGCGCAATTACGCCGTCGGATAAGGACATGGATTTCAATAGGTATGCAAATATTAAAACCGCTGCAATTGTAAAGATGATCCCCCCGATGCATCCCTTTAGAATCTGCGCTGCATTGCCAGCCAATGAGGCGCTTTTTTCCCCACCGGTTCTCTTTTGTTTTTTGACCTTTTTTGCCATTTATCTCACCTCGCACTCTCTGCTAAATGGTATGTGACGGCAAGGATATATATGATAAAAAAGCGTCTATTGGAAAATTCGATAAAAAAAGAGGCCCATCTGGGCCTCTTTTTTCACTTTTATAGGCAAGCTTTGTAGATCTTGATGATGTCCTCTTTTTTCAGAGGTACATAAGCAGCATCCAAGCCACGAGCAGATTTCTCTGCCATGATCTCGAAGTTTTCTTCGCCAATGCCCAGCTCGCTCAAGGAGGAGGGGATACCCATCAGCTTGAAGTACTCCCTGGTCTTATCGATTGCCTTGTGGGCAATCTCATATTTATCCAGGCTCTTATCGATATCCCATACATTGACGCCGTATTCTGCAAACTTATCAACCGTCTCATCGCTCAGCACATATTCCATCCATGCCGGTGTCAGAATTGCAAGCCCTACACCATGGGTAATATCATAGTATGCGCTCAGCTCATGCTCAATGCCATGAACCGTCCAAGCAACCTCTATGCCCATGGTCAGCAAACCGTTGATAGCCCAAGAGGAAGTCCACATCAGGTTGGCGCGTGCTTCGTAGTTGTCCGGTTCGTTAACAGCAATGATCCCGTATTTGATACATGTTTTCAGCAAAGCTTCCGCCATGCGGTCTTGCATGTATGCATCTTTCACACGGCTGAAATATACTTCAAAGATATGGCTCATGATATCCGCCGTGCCCGCCGCCGTCTGGTACTTGGAAACGGAGAAAGTATAGCTCGGGTCCAATACGGAGGCTTTGGGAAGCATGCCAGGATTGGCCACTGCTTCTTTGTCGTTTGTTTCCATATTGGAGATAACCGCCGTCGGATCCATTTCAGAGCCGGTAGCAGAGAGGGTCAAAACGCTGAATACCGGCAGAACCTTCGTGATTTCCGCCTTGCCAATTACGATATCCCAAGCATCGCCAGGATAGGCCACGCTCGCCGCAATGACCTTGGAACAGTCGATCGTGCTACCGCCGCCCACTGCCAAGACGGCCTCAACACCATTTTCACGGCAAAGTTGAACTCCTTTGTTGACCGAGGTAACACGCGGATTGGGCTCTACTCCGTTGAGCTCTACCCACTCGATCCCGTTTTCTTTGAACAAAGAAACGATCTTGTCATACAGGCCCATTTTTTTGATGCTGCCGCCGCCGTATACCATCAGTACCTTTTTGCCGTACTGCTTGATGGCGCCCGGCAGGTTCTCCACCTGTCCTTTTCC
>UREB01000061.1 GCA_900546685.1 uncultured Eubacteriales bacterium
CATGCTGATTACCCCTGTATTCGCGCATTCGCTCAATGCCAGTCCATTTGTGGTGCCGGATAACGGCGTGGTTACCTTGGCGGCGCCAACGACAAGGCAGGGTGTAATGGTGGCGGTGGACGATGCGTTTCGTATGCCGGTAATGCCAAGCCAGCATGTGGTGATTCGAAAGAGCGAGAAAAAGGCAAATTTCATCCGTTTATCGGAAATGGATTTTTATAAACAGCTGGGTAAGAAGCTTACGCAGTGGAATCATACAAGTGCAATGGAGGAACCCCAATGAAAAACAAACGTCAAGAGATGATTTTGGAGATCATCGATTCGATGAATGTGGAAACACAGGAGGAATTGGCGGAAATCTTGAAAGAGCGCAATTTCCCCGTTACCCAGGCTACGATTTCACGCGATATCAAAGAGCTTCGCCTGATAAAAACCCTATCCGATAAAGGGGTATATTGCTATACGGCGGCAGAAAAAAAGGATGTGCGCAGCCAATCTGCGATGATCCGCTTGTTTTCAGACGTCGTCATCAGCATCGAGGCAACGGGAAATCTAGTGGTGATCCGCACGTTGTCCGGCTCGGCCAACGCTGCGGGTGAAGCGTTGGATACTATGCACCTAACGGAGATCTGCGGTTCCATAGCAGGCGATAATACGATCTTCATTGCCGTGCACGAAGGCGTGAACATGGCGGATTTTATCAAGAAATTAAAAAGAATGGCGAAATGATATGTTACAGCATCTATCCATCCAAAATGTGGCTTTGATTCGCTCCTTATCCCTAGCGCTGGGTCAGGGGCTGAATGTGCTTTCCGGCGAAACCGGAGCCGGCAAATCCATTTTGATTGATGCAGTAAACCTGGTGCTTGGCGTGCGGGGTGATAGGGATTTGATTCAGCATGGCGCGGGCAGGGCCATGGTGGAGGCCGTCTTTATTGACGCTAGGCCGGAAATCAATGCCTGTTTAGAGGAAATGGGCATTGAGCCGGATGCGGAAATCACGCTTTCCCGTGTGTTGTATGCCACGGGGCGTAACGTATGCCGCATCAACGGTGTTTTGGTAAACAATGCAGCGCTGCGCCAGATAGCCGAGCTGCTTATAGATATCCATGGGCAGCATGAGCATCAATCGCTGCTACGCACAGCAGAGCATATCGGCCTTTTGGATGCGTTTGGCGGCAAGAAGATTGCAGCGCAGCGTCAAGAAGTAGGTTCGCTGCTGGAAAAAGCAAAACACATCCGGAAAGAGATCGAAAACATCGGCGGTATGGGAGAAGATAGGGAGCGCCGGCTGGATGTGCTGCGCTTTCAGATCAACGAAATTGAACGGGCCGCCATTCAGGAGAATGAGGATGAACTGCTAAAAAAAGAGCGGCAGCAGCTGATGAATGGAGAAAAAATTGCAACGGCGTACGCCTATGTATTAAATTGCCTGGCAAACGAAGAAGGGCAAGGCGCTGTAACGTTGCTGCGTGATGCGTCCCGGGAAATACGCTCGGTGGCAAAATGGGATGAAAAGGCGGCGCAGCTGGCAGATCAGCTGGAGGAGGCCTTTTTTGCGGCTGAGGCGGCGTCGGATGAAATTCGCTTGATGCAAGATGCCTTTGATTATGATCCGCAGCGCTTGGATCAAATTGGGGAACGGCTGGACGAGCTGCAAACCCTAAAGCGCAAATACGGCGGAACGCTGGAGGCAGTGCAGCAAACCCTTGCCCAGGCCTATGAGCAGCTCGATGCTTTGCAAAATGCCGATCAGATTTTGCAGCGGCTGTCAGGGGAATATCAAAATATCCTGCATTTGCTGTATGAAAAGAGTGTAGGCCTACATCAAATGCGCAAAAAAGTGGCTGCGGCCTTTGAAAAATCCGTTACCAAGGAGCTAGGAGATCTTGGTATGCAGCGCGCACGCTTTGCTGTGCAATTCAAGCAACTGCCTGCAGAAGAACAGATGGGCATCGAGCAGTTTACCGCGCAGGGGTTGGATGAGGTGGAGTTTATGCTCAGCGCCAACCCGGGTGAACCGTTGAAGCCATTGGCAAAGGTAGCCAGCGGAGGCGAAGCCTCGCGTATTATGTTGGCGCTCAAAAATATTGCGGCCAGGCTGGACGGCATCGACTGTTTAATTTTCGATGAAGTGGATACGGGCATCAGCGGAAGGATGGCTCAGGTAGTCGCGGAAAAAATGGCAGCCATTGCTAGGACGCGGCAAGTTATTTGTGTTACGCATTTGGCGCAGCTGGCCAGTATGGCGGATGTGCATTATCTTATCGAAAAGCAGGTAAAGGGGGATGCGACGCAGACCATGGTGCAGCGTTTGACGCCAACGCAGCGAACCCAGGAAGTGGCAAGGCTTTTGGGCGGCGAAGGGCAAAGCGGCCATGGATTGCTGCATGCGGAGGAGATGATCGCAGCAGCGGACGCTTACAAGAAATCACTGGCATTGTAAACCTATCTAGAAAGGCGGAGAAACTCCGCCTTTTTTGTTTATTCAACAGCTTTTCGGAAATACTATCCATGATTGAAGCAACGAGGAGAATAGCAGATGAAAAAAGGCATACGTATAGCGGGAATGATCGCGGCCGCCCTTGTATTTTCATTCCAATTTTTTTTGCCGCAATGGCAGTTGGGCCTGCCGGACCGTGTCTATACCACGGCAGGGGAGACAACAATCATCCAGGCAGGGCTGCCCATCAGCGTATCGGTTTCGGCGAATCGGGAAGGCGTCGAGGTAAACGGCCAGGCCATCACAGAAGGCCAGACCGTGGATCTGTCTCAGCCTATTGAGATACAAGCAAATAGTGCAGGAGAAACAGAGGTTGTCTTTTCCTGGGCGGGGATGACGCTGAGAAAGATGACGGTAAAATCTGAGGACAATAGGAAGGTTGTGCCGGGTGGGGATGTTGTTGGCGTAGCCTTGTATACCAAGGGGGCTTTGGTGGTAGGTACGGGAGATATTACAAAGCCGGATGGCACGACTGTGAATCCCGGCAAGGATGCAGGCATACTACCCGGCGACATCATTTTGAGCATCAACGGAACAGAGGTGGAGGATTCCGATCACCTTACAGCGCTCATCAATGGAGCCAAAGAAACGCTGACCGCAAGCATTTTACGCGATGGAAGAGAAGTAAACGTTTCCATTGCCCCAGTACAGGATGCGGTAGATGGGCAATATCGTATCGGTCTATGGGTTAGGGACAGCACTGCGGGCATTGGAACAGTAACCTATTATGACGAAAATAACCAGGCCTTTGCCTCCTTGGGGCATGCCATTGCAGATGCGGACACCAACACCAATCTGCTGTTAAAGGAAGGCGAGATTGTTCCGGCAGAGATCGTCGGCGTACAAAAGGGGGAGGAGGGAACCCCGGGCGAGTTGTTGGGTACACTGATTACAGATTCCGGCGCTCTAGGAAAGATAGAAAGCAATACAGAATATGGGTTGTATGGCAAAAGCTATCAGGCGATGGGGTCAAGCGCATATCCGTCTGGGATCCAGGTAGGCTGGCAGGATGAGGTGCAGACAGGCCCGGCCCAGCTCCTCTGTACCCTGGACGGAGGGGAGGCAGAGGCGTATGATTGTGAGATCATCCGCGTAAGCCACCAGAAGCGGGCGGCCGGCAAGGGCATGATCGTAAAGATCACAGATCAGCGGCTGCTGGATAAAACGGGCGGGATTGTACAAGGCATGAGCGGAAGCCCTCTGATCCAAAATGGAAAGCTGATCGGCGCTGTAACGCATGTATTTATTAACGATCCGACGCGCGGGTATGCAGTATTCATCGAGTGGATGCTGCAGCAGTCTGATCAGGTGCAATGAGGGCATTTTGAAAAAGAAGAGCGCTTTGATACAATAAAGGAAAGACAATAAAGGAGAAATGGTGTGGCAAAGGTTGTAGTAGCGTTGTTGGATCATAATGTGCAGGAAGGAAAGAACCTTCAGGCGTATTTACAGGAAAAGCCGGATATTGTGTGGAAAGGTTGGTATTTGGATGTACCGCAGATGGAAAAGGCATTGAAGCGGCAAAGGCCGGATGCCATTGTCGTATCCATGCAGGATACCGAACGTGATGCACAGATGCTTTTGGCGCTCTCTAAAGCAGATTTGGCAAATAAGTATCTTTTATATACCTCACAAACGGACAAAAAATGGCATCAACAATGCCGTGATCTGCCCATAGGCTTTGTGGTGTATAAGCAAACGCCGATGGAGGTATTGTACCAAAGGCTATTGATGGTAGCCAAAGCAGCGGGGGAACAGGGGATGGTGTATCACCGCCAAGTACCTGTAAAAATTGCAAAGCAAGAGGTGGCCACGGCGCTCAAACGTACCGGCGTGGCTCCAAAGCTTTGTGGGTATCATTATCTATGCCGGGCTGTGGAACTGGTTTTGGAACATCCAGACTGGATGGATAGAATGACAGAAAAACTGTACCCTACCATCGCAGCAGAGTATGAATCCACCTCCCAACGTGTGGAGCGTTCGATGCGGTATGCAGTGGAAAATGCGTTCGACTGCGGTGACCTCAAAGAGATTGAGCGCGTATTCGGCTATACTGTGGATAAGGAAAAAGGAAAACCCAGCAACAGAGAATATATTGCGCGTATGGCGGATAGCCTTCGCATCGCACAGACATAAAACATGCAGACCGCCCATAACCTGATGACAAAGGTGGGATGGCGGCTGTGTATATGCGTAGACGAGGACATAGCAAAAGGGCGCAGGCGGAGATCGTCTCCATGGGGGGATGGTATCTTCTTGTCCTTTTTGTGCTGCTGGTAGGGATGACTTGCGGCTGGGCCTTACCCTCCTGTGTGGAGGAGGGGGAACGGCAGATCATCACACAGCAGGCGTCGGCGCTGCTGGCACAGGCAGCCTCGCCCCAAATGCCGCTGGCCGCGATGCTGCTGACAGCCATGCTCAATGCGTTGCGCACAGTCGGCCTTTTGTTTGTGGGCAGCTTATCGCCTTATTTAGCGGTGTTCTCTGGCATTGCATTATGGGCCAAGGGGTTTGGCATTGGGTTTACGCTGCATGGGATGCAGCTGGCACATGGCTTTGGGGGCTTGTTTTTGGCCTTTGTGATGCTGGCATTACAAAACTGTCTATATTTACCAAGCTATACATATTTAGCCGTGCACGGTGGACGGATTCAGGGCTATGACAATACGTCGCTGGGCGGAAAAGCATTGCTGTTTTGTCGCCAATATCTATGGTGCTTGGCCGCTATTCTGGCGGCAGTTGTGATAGAATGTATCATATCCCCCTTGCTGCTAAGGGCGATTTACGGATGGATCTTTTGAAAGGAACGGTTATGAACGGAAAAAAGTGTATCTGTATTGTATTGGATAGCGTGGGAATCGGTGCGCTGCCGGATGCCAGCCGATTTGGCGATGAGGGCAGCCATACGCTTTTGCATGTGATGCAGGCGGGCTATCCGCTGCCCAATTTATGCGCCATGGGGTTGGCCAACATCGACGAGTGCAGGCTGCCGGGCAAGGTAGAGTCACCCAAGGGATGTTATGGAAAGGCGGCAGAACGGTTTCAAGGCAAGGATACCACAGGCGGGCATTGGGAAATTGCGGGGTTGGTTTTGGACAAGCCGTTTCCCACATTTCCGCAAGGATTCCCGAAGCCCTGCATCCAAGAATTTGAGAAAAGGATCGGCAGACAGGTCATTGGCAACCGGGCAGAAAGCGGTACAAAGATCATACAGGAACTGGGGGATGAGCATGTGCGCACAGGCTTTCCCATTGTATATACCTCTGCGGACAGCGTATTCCAGATCGCAGCGCATGAAGAGGTGATCCCGGTAGAAACCCTGTATGAGTTTTGCCGCGAGGCACGTAGACTGCTGGATGGGCCGTGGCGCGTCGGCCGTGTCATAGCCCGGCCGTTTACAGGACATAGCGGGGCCTATGTGCGGACAAAGCGGAGAAAGGATTTTTCCGTGCAGCCGCCAGGAAATACCATGCTGGATGTACTGCAAAAGGCAGGGCTGGAAACCATGGGCATTGGAAAGATCGAAGATATATTTGCCCAAAGAGGGCTGAGCCGAATAGAGCATACCACGGACAACGCTTCGGGCATTCAGGCAACGCTCCGTGCAATGCAGCAACCGTTCCAGGGGCTTGTCTTTACCAACTTGGTAGATTTTGATATGCTCTATGGGCACAGAAACGATGTAAAGGGATATGGGGAAGCTCTCACAGTGTTTGACAATGCATTGCCAGAGCTTATAGCAGCCTTAGGGCCGGAGGATCTTTTAATCGTCACGGCCGACCATGGGTGTGATCCTGCTACGCCCTCGACAGATCATTCCAGGGAATACATACCGATTCTTGCGATGGGCCCGGCGGCCAAAGCCGGCGTAAACATCGGTGTGCGCGATACGTTTGCAGACATTGCGGCGACAATCCTAACGTTTTTTGGCATGGATAATCCGCTGCAGGGAACTTCGTTTTATCAACAAATTGTGGGGGAGGCGCTGTGATGAGTACACAATATCAACAGGTAAAGCAGGCGGCTGCTTATATACGGGAAAGGACAAGCTTGGTGCCAAAGGTAGTATTGGTGCTGGGCTCCGGCCTGGGCGATTATGCCGATAGGATGGAGCAGGCGCAGGTGATTTCCTATGAGGAGATCCCGGGATTCCCGATCTCTACGGTGAAAGAGCACAAAGCAAAGCTGATTTTAGGAACCTTATTCGATGTGCCGGTGGCGATCATGCAGGGCCGGTATCACTATTATGAGGGCTATACGCAGCAGCAGATTACCTTGCCGATCCGCGTGCTGCGCGAGCTGGGCGCAGAAATTTTATGTTTGACAAACGCTTCGGGCGGCATCAATCTTTCCTTTGAGCCGGGCGACTTGATGATGATAGACGACCACATCAATTTTTCCGGTGTATCGCCGTTGATTGGCGAAAATGTGGAAGAGCAGGGGCTGAGGTTTCCCGATATGTCCATGGCGTATGACAAAACGCTAAAGCAATGCTTGCTGCGCGCAGCAGAAAAATCTGGCGTTGACTTAAAGCGAGGAGTATATATGATGTATACCGGCCCTCAATTTGAAACGCCGGCGGAGATCCGTTTTGGCAGAGCCATTGGGGCAGACGCGGCAGGTATGAGCACAGTACCGGAGGTTATTGTGGGCCGGCATTGCGGATTTCGGATCTGCGGGGTTAGCTGTATTACCAATATGGCGGCCGGCATTTTGGATCAGCCACTGTCTCATATCGAGGTAACGGAAACGGCGCTAAAGGTCAAAGATCAATTTGCCGCGTTGATCGATGCGTTTTTGCGTGAGGTAAAAGAGGCCTGAACAGGCATAAAAATGGAATTTTTAGCATATCCCTCCATTGAAAGAAATGGGGGGATTTTTATGCGAAAAGCATTGGCTGCGTGCCTGGCAGTCTGTTTGATGGCCTTTGGGTGCGGATATGCAATGACAGAGCCTTCTGCTATGGAAACAAAGAGCAGCAGCGCCGTTTTGATGGAGCAGGGGACGGGGAATATACTGTTTGAAAACAATGCAGATGAACAGATGCCCGCCGCAGGCTGCGCCAAGGTAATGACGATGCTATTGGTCTTTGAAGCGATAGACGATGGAAGGCTCACGCTGGATGAACAGATCACCGTTACCAAGACCGCTGCCTCAATGGGCGGTACACAGGCCTTTTTAGAGGCCAACGCCTCTTACAAAGCGGAGGACCTTTTGAAGGGGCTCTGCGTGGCAAGCGCCAACGACGCGGCCATTGCCTTTGCCGAAAAGTTGTTTGGTTCGGAGGAGGTTATGGTGCAGAAGATGAATGAAAGGGCCCAGGCGCTGGGATGTACCAATACGACCTTTGTCGATGCCGTCGGGCTGAAAGATGAAACGGTGACAACAGCGAGGGATTTGGCGCTGATGGCCAAGGCGTTATGCGAGTACAGAAACGTGTTCCCTTATACAAGTGTATACCAAGATAGCCTAACACATGGTACCGGCCGCGTGACAGAGCTGGTAAACGCCAACCGAATGGTGCGTTTTTACGGAAACTGCGACGGCTTGGCGACGGGCTCCTCGGCCAAGGCGCGCTATGGTGTGGCGGCTACGGCCAAAAAGGGAGATATGCGGCTGATTGCCGTGGCGTTGGGCAGCACTGACAGCTCTGGAAGATTTGACGACGCCAAAACCATGCTGGATTATGGATTTGCCAACTATACCTCTAAGGTCGTGGTCCGTAAGGGAGAAACGCTGAAAAAAGAGCTAAAAATCGAGGGAGGATCGCCGCATACCATCGATGTAGTTGCGGGAGAGGAAGTTCGCCTTGTCATGAATAAAGGAGAAGAAAAAACGCTGGAAAAAGAGCTTGTGCTTCAGGAAGGCTTGCAGGCCCCCATCCAAAAAGGACAGCAGATAGGCGAGGTCATCATCAAGCAAAACGGCGCCGAGCTCTGCCGCACGGCCGCGGTCAGCGCAGGAGATATCACACAGCTGAATCTTATGGAATGCGTCCGGCGCATTGCAAAATGGTGGATTCACTAAACTTAACTTAAATTCATTGACAATCTTTTTAAGGGCATGATACACTTAACCATTATAAATCCGATGCACGAGGTGTACTTTTATGCCCAAAAGAATATACGAAATCAATGAGTTGGGTCATCTTGTTTTTGGCGGCTGTGATACGGTAGAGATCGGAAGAGCACACGTCTGAACTCCAGTCACATT
>UREB01000062.1 GCA_900546685.1 uncultured Eubacteriales bacterium
CCCTGTCCATCGTCACGCCGTACTGCTCTGCCAGGTGCAGTACGATTTCCAAATACACGTCCTTTTCCGGCCGCAGGAAGGTAATGAGGATACCGAACCGGTCGGAAAGCGACATCTGTTCCTGGATGGTATCGCTCAGATGGATCTCATCGCCCGCCCGCGCGCTCGCCGTCTCGCGTACCAGGTGCCGCCGGTTGCTCGTGGCGTACACCACCAGGTTTTGCGGCCGCCCAGAGGCAGAGCCTTCCAAAATCGCCTTTAACGCAGCAAAATCGCCGTCGTCGCGGTCAAAGCTGAGGTCGTCGATAAACAGGATGAATTTCAGCGGGTTTTTGCTTAGCCGATCCAGCAGCATAGGCAGCTGATACAGCTGCTTTTTCTTCAACTCTATCATCCGCAGGCCCTTGCCGGCAAACTCGTTAACCACCGCCTTGACTGTGGAGGATTTGCCCGTGCCCGCATCGCCGTACAGCAGGATGTTGGAAGCCGGCCGTCCCATCAGCAGCGCCTTGGTGTTGTCTATCACCTGAGCGCGCTGCGCTTCGTATCCGCTCATCTCACTCAGCCGGATGGGGTCTGGCGACTGAATGGGCACGATCTCCTCCCCTTTCAATACAAAGGCGCGGTATTGGGCAAAGATGCCGTACCCGTGAATTTCGATGTTTGCCAGCCTATCGCGGTAGACCGAGCCAAAATGCAGCGGTGTGGTGTTCCATTGCGGCAAAAAACCGGAAAACCGAATGTCCCGCTGTACGGACTCGCTGGTTACCTGGGCGATCTCGTCCAGCACGCGCAATTCATGCTGCACGGCCTGCTCCACCACCGGGGCCGCCTGCTTCCCTTCGGCGCGCAGCAGCATATAAAAGTTTTCATCGCACAGGATATAGTGCAGCAGGTATTCGCTCCAGTTGTCGCCCCTTTGATACAACGCCGCCACAAACGCCGCATAGGTATCCACCGCTTTTTCCGCGCCATCCCATACCGCTTGGAGCATGGCCGCAAATTTTTGGAATACTTCGTCGTCCCAAATGCTGCGGAATACCACCAGCGAATGAATTTTCTGTACCATGTCCTTCCAGTTCATGGCCCTTCCCCTTTCCAGGCCGCGCCGAAAAACGCGCCTATAAACCGAGAAGCGCCCCCTTCCCTGGTCCGGGCCGCTGCATGGCCCGCCCCATAAGAGAGGACGCATCCGTCTTTTCCGTTATACCAAATGGAAGCCTGCCTCGCGCAGCGCTTTGCAGATCTCCCGCGCCTGTTCGCCGTTCCGTGTTTCCATGCCAATGCGCAAAAAACAGGCGTTGATGGCCATGTTTGCTTCGCCCCTGTCATGGTGCACGGACACCACATTGCCGCCGTACTGCGCAATGATGCGGCTGACGCCTTCGAGCTGGCCGGGCTTGTCCGTCAGCGCGATGGTGATGTTGCTGTTGCGCCCGGCCGTGACCAGCCCGCGCTCGATGACCTTGCTGAGGATATTCACATCGATATTGCCGCCGGATACCACACAGCATACCTTTTTGCCCTTTAACGGCACCTTGTTGTACATCGCCGCCGCCACCGAAACCGCGCCCGCGCCCTCAGCGATGAGCTTTCGCTCCTCAATCATCGCCAAAATCGCGTTGGCTACCTCGTCGTCCGTGACCGTCACGATGTCGTCCACATAGCTTGATACCAGCTCATACGTCAAATCACCCGGATGCTTTACCGCAATGCCATCGGCAAAGGTATCCACCGTTTCCAGCGTCACCTTCTCCTTTTTGCGGATGCTTTCCAGCATGCTGGGCGCGCCTGCCGCCTGCACCCCGTATACCTTAACGTTGGGCTGCATGCGCTTGATGGCGTACGCCACGCCGCTGATCAGCCCGCCGCCGCCGATGGGCACCAGCACCACGTCCACATCCTTGAGCTGGTCTAAGATCTCCAGCCCGATGGTGCCCTGGCCCGCGATCACGTCCGGGTCGTCAAACGGGTGGATCAGCGTCCGCCCCTGTTCCTCTACCAAATCCAAGGCGCGCTTGTAGGAATCGTCATACGCGCCTGAAACCAGCTCCACCTCCGCGCCATAGCTTTTGGTGGCCTCCACCTTGCTGATGGGGGCGCTGTCCGGAATGCAGATCAGGCTGGAAATGCCGTTTTTCGCCGCTGCCAGCGCCACGCCCTGGGCATGGTTGCCGGCCGACGACGCCACCACACCGCACGCCTTTTCCTCCTCGGACAGCTGGCTGATCTTATAATACGCGCCGCGCACCTTAAAGCTGCCCGTCACCTGCAGATTCTCCGTTTTCAGGTACACCTCGCATTCGCTGTTCAGCTCAGGCGCATGGATCATTTCCGTCTTGCGGATTACATCTTTCAATACATACGACGCGTGATAGATCTTATCCAGCGTCAGTTCGCGCTTTTCCGCCATCACGGCATCACCGCCCCTTTGTTTGCGCCGCTGACCAGCTTAGCGTAGCGGGCCAGATACCCGGTCTGCACCTTCGCCTCCGGCTGTACATACCGCTTTTTCCGCTCGGCAAAGGTCTCGTCCGAAACCTTGGCGTTGATGCTATGGTTGGGAATATCGATCTCTATGATGTCCCCTTCCTCCAAAAGGCCAATGTTACCGCCCATGGCCGCCTCCGGGCATACATGGCCGATGGAAGCGCCGCGGCTGGCGCCCGAAAAGCGCCCGTCGGTAATCAGCGCCACCTCTTTATCCAGCTTCATGCCGGCCAGCGCGCTGGTGGGGTTGAGCATTTCGCGCATCCCCGGGCCGCCCTTGGGGCCTTCGTAGCGGATGACCACCACATCGCCCGGCTTGATGCGTTGCCCGTAAATAGACTGGATCGCCTCTTCCTCGTCGTTGAAAACGCGGGCCGGGCCGCTGTGCACCAGCATCTCCGGTGCCACGGCGCTGCGCTTTACCACGCAGCCGTCCTGCGCGATATTGCCCCATAGAATGGCAAGCCCACCGGTCTGGCTGTATGGATTTTCCACCGGGCGGATCACGTTTTTATCGCCGTTTTCGGCCTTTTCGATGTTTTCCGCCACCGTTTGGCCCGTCACGGTCAGGGCCGAGGTATCCAACGCGCCGATCTTTGTCAGCTCCTTCATCACCGCCGGTACACCGCCTGCGGCGTCCAGATCCTGGATGTAGGTCGGCCCTGCCGGCGCCAAATGGCAGAGGTTGGGCGTTTTCTCGCTGACCTCGTTAAAGGTATTCAGATCCATCTCCACGCCTGCCTCATGCGCAATGGCCAATAAATGCAGCACGCTGTTGGAACTGCACCCCAGCGCCATATCGCACGCCAGCGCGTTTTTCACGGACACTTCGTTGATGATGTCTCTGGCCTTGATATCCTTTTGCACCAGGTCCATAATGCGCATGCCCGCCTTTTTCGCCAGCATGGTGCGCTTGGCGTATACGGCCGGGATCGTCCCGTTGCCGGGCAGCGCAATGCCGATGGCTTCGCACAAACAGTTCATGCTGTTGGCCGTATACATGCCGGAGCAGGAACCGCAGCCCGGGCAGGTGCCGCGTTCAAATTCTTCCAGCTGTTCATCGTCGATCAAGCCCGCCTTACGCGCGCCAACCGCCTCAAACATCTTGGACAAACTCGTTCTCTCTCCCGCCACGTTGCCAGCCAGCATCGGCCCGCCGGACACGACGATGGACGGCAGATTCAGCCGTACCGCCGCCATCACCATGCCGGGCACGATCTTATCGCAGTTGGGAACCAACACCAGCCCGTCAAAGCAATGTGCCAATGCCATCGTCTCGGTACTGTCCGCAATCAGTTCCCGGCTCGCCAAGCTGTATTTCATGCCCAGATGGCCCATGGCAATGCCGTCGCACACCCCAATGGCAGGCACCTCAATGGGGGTTCCTCCTGCCATTCGTATGCCTGCTTTGACCGCTTCGGCGATCTTATCCAGGTGGAAATGTCCCGGAACGATTTCGCTGTGCGCGCATACCACGCCAATCAGCGGACGGTTGAGTTCTTCATCGGTATATCCCATCGCGTAGAACAGCGAGCGGTTCGGCGCCCGCTCTACGCCCTGGGTCACATTTGCGCTTCTCAGTTGCATGCCTGTGTGGCCTCCCTTTATCTTCTCAAAATGGCTTATTTTTTCAGCCAGCTCATCATATCACGCAGTTCTTGGCCCACTTTTTCCAGCGGATGCTCTGCTTCCAAACGGCGGGTCGCCAAGAATTTGGCTTTGCGGCCTGCGCTGAATTCCTGCATGAATTCACTGGCGAACGTGCCGTCCTGGATCTCGCGCAGAACCTTTTTCATCTCGTCGCGGGTCTCTTTGGTGATCAAACGACGGCCGGTACGGTAATCGCCGTATTCTGCAGTGTTGGAGATGGAATAACGCATCATCGCAAAGCCGCCGGAGTTGATGAGGTCTACGATGAGCTTCATCTCGTGGATGCATTCAAAATACGCCATTTCCGGCTCATAGCCCGCTTCTACCAGCGTATCAAAGCCGGCCTTCATCAGTTCGGTGACGCCGCCGCACAGCACGGCCTGCTCGCCAAACAGGTCGGTCTCCGTCTCTTCACGGAAGGTGGTTTCCAAAATGCCCGCGCGGCCCGCGCCAATGCCGCAGGCATAGGCCAGCGCGTAATCCTTCGCCCGGCCGGATACATCCTGGTATACCGCGATTAGGCTGGGCACGCCCTTGCCCTCTACATACTGGCTGCGCACGGTGTGGCCAGGGCCCTTGGGCGCTACCATGATAACGTCTACATCCTTCGGCGCTTTGATCAGGTTGAAGTGGATGTTGAAGCCATGGGCAAACATCAATACGTTGCCTTCCTTTAGGTTGGGGGCAATCTGGGCCGCGTAAATATCCGCCGCCAGCTCATCCGGCACCAGCATCATCACAAAATCGCCTGCCTTGGCCGCCTCATCAACCTCCATGACCTTCAAGCCGGCCTCTTCCGCCTTTTTCCAGCTGGCAGAGCTCTTGCGAAGGCCCACCACTACGTTTACCCCGGACTCTTTCAGGTTCTGTGCATGGGCATGGCCCTGGCTGCCATAGCCGATGATGGCAACGGTCTTGCCGTCCAACAGCCCCAGGTTACAATCGTGGTCATAGTATTTTTGAATCATTTCAAACATCCTTCTTTCTTTGAATTTTTTATATAGGTGATAATATTGGGGTCCTTTATTCCTTGCACCGGTGCTCCGCCGGCGTGCCGCGCTCCAGCGCCGTGACGCCGGTGCGGCACATTTCCAATATGCCGTATTCGCCGATGACGTTCAAAAACGCGTCTATCTTGGTGGGAATGCCGGTCAGCTCTACAATCATGCTGCCCACGGACAGATCCACCACATGCCCGCCGTAGATGCGGGCCACCTCGCTGATGGCGCTGCGCGTGGTCTCCGTGGCTTTCACCTTAACCAGCAGCAGCTCGCGAAACAGGCTCTTGCCCTCTTCCAGGCAAAATACCGTCCTCGTCTCCTCCAGCTTAAAGGTCTGGCTTAATATCTGGTCGATCACCTGCGCATCCCCGCGCACCGAAATGGTGATACGTGAAATTTCCGGGTCGTTTGTGGCGGACACGGTCAGAGAATCGATGTTAAAGCCCCGCCTGGCAAACAAGCTGGAAACGCGCGCCAGCACGCCAGAATGGTTGTATACCAATACGGACAATACCTTATTTGTCATCGTTTCTCCTCCTCAGTCCATGATGATCTCATCGATCGTCTGCCCCGGCGGGATCATCGGCAGCACCTTTTCATCCTTGTCGATGGGGCATTCGATCCAGCAGGGGCGCTTGCTAGCAAGCGCGTCTCTTAGCGCCTGTTCAAATTCCTTTAGGTTTGTCACGCGATAGCCCTTGGCGCCAAAGCCCTCGGCCACCGCCTTATAGTCTGTTTTTCTCTCCGGGCTGGTAGAGCAGTACCGCTCTCCGTAAAACGCCGCCTGCCATTGGCGCACCATGCCCAGTACTGTGTTGTTCATGATGACGGTTACCACTGGCAGATTGTAGCTTACCGCCGTGCAGCATTCGTTCATGTTCATGTGAAAGCTGCCGTCGCCCGTAATGTGGATGACAGGCCGGTCCGGAAACGCCACCTGCGCCCCCAGCGCCGCGCCATAGCCGTAGCCCATGGTGCCCAGGCCGCCGCTGGTCAAAAAGCTGTTGGGCTTTACACGCTTGCAGTATTGAATGGCCCACATCTGATGCTGGCCCACATCGGTCACCAAAATGGAATCATCGCCCGCGATTTGGCAGATCTTTCCAATCACCTGGTGCGGCTTTAGCACCGTATCGTCGTCCGCCGGCTTATAATCCTCCGCCCGCCAGGCCTGGATGCGCTGCTTCCAATCCGTATGCTGCTTTTGCTCGATCTGCGGCAGCAGCTTTGTCAGCACCTGCTTGATATCGCCCACCAGGCCTAGGTCTACCAGCACGTTTTTGTTGATTTCGCTCTGGTCGATGTCGATCTGGATGATCTTGGCATCGTGCGCAAATTTATTGGTATCCTGCGCCACGCGGTCGGAAAAACGCGTACCCACCGCCAAAACAAGGTCTGCCCTGTCTACCGCCAGGTTGGCCGTCCGGCTGCCGTGCATGCCCAAAAGGCCCAGGTTCATCGGCTCGTCATAGCTTAACACACCCGCAGCCATCAGCGTATGCACCGCCGGGATCTCCGCCTTTTCCATCAGCCTTCTCAGCTCCTCGCCCGCTCCGCTGGCCGCTACGCCGCCGCCGAAATAGAGTACCGGGCGCCGGCTTTGGTTAATCATCGACGCCGCCTGCACCAGGTCTGCCAGCTCCACCTCCGGCAGGCACAGCTTGGCCGGCTGCGGCTTTTTCGGTACAAACTCCGCGACCGCCGCCGTCACGTCCTTGGGAATATCCACCAGCACCGGCCCCTTGCGCCCGGAAGAGGCAATTTGGAACGCCCGGCGCAGGATCGGCGCCAGCTCTTCCACACGCCGCACCATAAAATTATGCTTGGTAATGGGGATCGTCACCCCAGCGATATACACCTCTTGAAAGCTGTCCTTCCCAATAAGATCGGTGCTGACATTGCCGGTAATCGCCACCATCGGCACGCTGTCCATATACGCCGTTGCAATGCCCGTCACCAGGTTGGTGGCGCCCGGGCCGGATGTCGCGATTACGATCCCCGTTTTCCCCGTTGCCCTGGCATACCCGTCCGCCGCATGCGCCGCGCCCTGCTCATGCGCGGTCATGATGTGGCGGATCCTGTCCCGATATTCATACAAAGCATCGTAGATATTCAACACTGCCCCGCCCGGGTAGCCGAATACGGTATCCGCGCCCTGCTCTAAGAGCACTTCCGCCATAATCTGTGCACCTGTCAGCTTCATCTTCATCGTCCTCTCGTTTCCCCGGCAGCCGCCCGGGCCGCCCCCTCAATTTTGCCTATGCCTCCGCACGATACGCCCGCATATCGCCGTTTTTCCCGTCTCCACTGTATAAAAAAACAGCCCTCGCCTCAAAACAACTAGAGACAAAGGCATACAAGCGCTCTGCGGTACCACTCTATTTGCTGCGCCGTTGGGCGCAACCCCTTACTTGCCACGGCACGCCATGGCAAAACACGATAACGGATGTTGGCCGTCCCCACCTACTAGGTGCTTCCTTTCAGCGGGCAGCTCCGGGATGAGACCAAGCTGGAATGCGCATTGCCTTTCACCCACCGGCAACTCTCTAAAGCGTTGAGACCAGATGACAGTTTCCCTTCATCGCTTTTCTGTTTTTAGCTAGTGTAGCAAAAAAAAGCGGTTGTGTAAAGTATCATTTTGCAAAATTTCATAGGTTTCGCAAAAAAATGCTTTCTGTCTGCACTCTCGGCGTAAAACGCCGCCTTTGTTTCGGTTTTTTCCGCCGTATCGGCCATTTTTCGCCGTTTGGTCTGTTTTTTCTTTCTTTTCGTTGGGGTATACTAAGCACACGGCATGGCATTGCCTGCCAGGAAAAGGAGGTACTCTATCATGAAAGTGATCATCGTTGGCGGGGTGGCCGGCGGCGCCAGCGCCGCAGCCCGTCTCCGCCGCCTGGATGAACAGGCCGAAATCGTCCTTTTGGAACGCGGCCCCTATATTTCCTTTGCCAACTGCGGCTTACCTTATTATATAAGCGGTGAGATCCGCGACCGCGCCCAGCTTTCCGTACAGACGCCGGAAAGCTTTGCCGCCCGCTTTGCTGTGGATGTGCGCATCCTTTCCGAAGCGGTGGATGTCGACCGCAACAGCAAGACCGTCACCATCGTGGACCATGCCACGGGCCGCCGCTACCAGGAGCGGTACGATAAGCTGCTGCTCAGCCCCGGGGCCGAGCCGGTGCGCCCGCCGCTGCCCGGCGTGGACAATGCGCGCATCTTTACCCTCCGCACCATTCCGGACGCCGTGGCCATCCGCACCTTCCTTGAAACCCAGCATCCCACCCAAGCACTCATCGTAGGCGCCGGCTACATTGGCATGGAAATGGCGGAGGCGCTGCATACCGCCGGGCTCCATGTCACGGTTGTGGAAATGCTGCCCCACGCCATCGGCCCTCTGGATTACGATATGGCCTGCCAGGTGCACCAGTATGCCCGTGAAAAGGGCGTACAGCTCAAATTAAACTGC
>UREB01000063.1 GCA_900546685.1 uncultured Eubacteriales bacterium
AATTCGCGCTTTCAATACAGAATCCTATGAGGAAAAGCGGATCGACGAGGCTAACAGGAATCTAACCAAGACCAGCCTGTTTGTCAACCGTTTGATGGTCATTATGCAGCCCGTTATGATGCTGCTGATGAATTTAACTACGGTGCTTATCATTTGGGTTGGTGCCAATGCAGTGGGCGCTGGCAACATGCAGGTCGGCGATATGATGGCTTTTATGCAGTATGCTATGCAGATCATGTTCTCTTTCCTTATCGTATCGATGATCTTCATCATGATCCCGCGTGCATCGGTATCGGCTGGCCGTATTGCCGATGTGCTGGAAACAGAGCCTACTATTTTGGATCCCGTACAGCCGTTGGACCATAGCGATGTGCAGGGCCTGGTAGAATTTGATGATGTTACGTTCTGCTATCCAGGTGCACAGGAGCCTACGCTGGAACACATTTCCTTTACAGCAAAGCCGGGAGAAACTACAGCCATCATCGGAGGCACTGGCAGTGGGAAATCCACCGTCATAAACTTACTGCCCAGGTTTTATGATGCCACGGAGGGAGAGATCCGTATCGACGGCATACCCATACGGCAGATGACTCAGCATGGCCTCCGCGATAAGATCGGCTTTGTGCCGCAACAAGGCATCCTCTTTTCCGGGACGATCCGTTCCAATATCACGTATGGAGCGCATGATATTTCAGAGGAGGAAATTTGGAAAGCAGCAGATATAGCCCAGGCAACAGAGTTTATCTCACGACTGCCGGAAGGACTGGATACCCCTATTTCCCAGGGCGGTACCAATGTTTCGGGTGGGCAAAAGCAACGCCTGTCCATTGCCAGGGCATTGGCAAAAAAGCCGGAAATCTATATCTTTGACGATAGCTTTTCTGCTTTGGATTTTAAGACAGATGCAGCGCTGAGAAAAGCGTTGAAAGATAATATCGACAAAGCCACAATGATCATTGTGGCACAGCGCATCAGTACGGTGGTGGATGCAGAGCAGATCATTGTGCTGGATGAAGGAAAAATTGCTGGCAAGGGAACACATGAGCAACTGATGAAAACCTGTGATGTGTACCGGGAAATTGCGCTGTCCCAGCTTTCAGAGGAGGAGTTGGCATGAGTAATCGTCGTCCTCAAAGAGGCCCTATGGGCGGAGGGCCGGCAGCGGCCAGGCCTGCGGAAAAGGCCAAAGATTTTAAGGGAACTTTCAAAAAGCTAATGCGGTATATCCGCGCTTACTGGTTTTCTCTGATTGTGATGCTGGTGTTTGCCGTTGCTAGTACGGTATTTACCATCATTGGGCCCAAGATACTAGGCAACGCTACCAATAAGCTGGTAGAAGGCATCAGCCAGCAAATGGTCTACGATAAAGTTACAGAACAGCTTCCAGAGGGCCTGACGTTGCCGAAGGGCACCACAGGCGCAGACCTAATGGATTTGATGCCGCAGGAGCAAAGAGAAATGCTCAGCCAGTCACAGACAGATATGTTGATGGATATGAGCTTTGATCAAAGACCTTCCATTGACTTTTCCGGCATTGCCAATATTCTGCTGTGGCTGGTAGGCTTATATGCTTTGAGTTCTATCTTCAATTATATCCAAGGCTTTGTAACGACCGGCGTATCGCAGAAGGTAGCCTATAATTTAAGGCGGGATATTGCTGCTAAGATGAATCGAATGCCGCTGAAATATTTTGACCGCACCAGCCATGGCGATGTATTAAGCCGCATCACGAACGACGTGGATACCGTTGCCCAATCGCTAAATCAATCCATTTCTCAGTTGGTGACGGCGATTACGACGATCTTAGGCGTACTAATTATGATGCTCAGCATCTCTATCACGATGACAATCGTTGCCGTGCTAGTGCTGCCGGTATCCATGCTGGTTGTCCGCGTTGTTGTTAAGCATTCACAGAAAAACTTTGTTGGCCAGCAAAATGCGCTGGGAGATCTAAATGGTCATGTAGAAGAAATGTACGGCGGCCATTTGGTAATGAAAGTATTCAACGGCGAAAAGGATTCTTTGGATGAGTTTCATGAACTCAACGATACGCTGTACCAAAATGCATGGAAGGCGCAGTTCCTGTCTGGTTTGATGATGCCGGTGCTGAATTTTGTCAGCAACCTGGGCTATGTGGGCGTTTGTGTGTTAGGCGGTTATCTTGCAACCAAGCAAATCGTAGAGATCGGAGACATCCAGGCGTTCATCCAGTATGTTCGCAACTTCAACCAGCCCATTACCCAGACTGCAAATATGGCTAACCTGCTGCAATCTACCATAGCGGCGGCCGAGCGTGTCTTTGTATTCCTTGATGAAGAGGAAGAGCCAAGAGAAAGTGAGCATCCGGTAAAACTGGATCATGTGGAAGGGAAAGTGGAATTTGATCACGTTGTCTTTGGCTACAACGAAGATAAGGTGATCATCAAAGATTTCAATGCAACGGTACAGCCAGAGCAAAAGGTAGCGATTGTGGGGCCGACTGGGGCCGGTAAAACCACCATGGTCAACCTGTTAATGCGTTTTTATGACGTCAATAGCGGCGCCATTCGGGTAGATGGCGTCAATATCCAGGATATGAGCCGGGAAGATCTGCGTTCGTTGTTTGGCATGGTTCTTCAGGATACGTGGTTATTCGGCGGAAGCATTCGAGACAATATCGCGTATGGAAAACTAGACGCCACCGATGAGCAGATTGAACAGGCGGCAAAGGCTGCCCATGTGGATCACTTTGTCCGTACACTGCCTGAGGGATATGATACCGAATTGAATGAGGAGGCCTCCAATATTTCACAAGGGCAAAGGCAGCTTTTAACGATTGCCAGAGCGCTGTTGGCAGATCCGCCCATTTTGATTTTGGATGAAGCTACCAGTTCTGTGGATACACGTACAGAGGTTTTGATACAAAAGGCGATGGAAACGCTGATGAAGGGCCGTACCAGCTTTATCATTGCGCACCGGTTGTCCACCATCAAAGATGCCGATATGATTCTTGTGATGAAAGAAGGCAACATCGTAGAGCAGGGGACGCATGCGGAGCTATTGGCCAAAGGCGGCTTTTATGCCGAACTATATAACAGCCAATTCTCTGAAGAGGCCGAGTAAACAAAAAAGAAAAAGCGCAGCTGGTTTTTTATCAGTTGCGCTTTTTTGATTTTTATATTTGATTGCTGTCGGCACTTTTGGCGTATTTTTTCATCAGCCATTTTGCAATAAAGGTTGGCCAATAACGACAAAAAATGGCGTAATCCTCTTGAAAACGTTGCCCGTCCGCCTCTAGTTGCTTGGTTGTCTCTGAATCCTCATGAATTCTATGTAGCATTAAGATTTCCGGCACATACACAAAAGAGCCTTTTTTCTGTGCCAAACGATTCCACGCATCCCAATCCAAGCTACAAGCCATGGACTCGTCAAACCGAAAATCCGGATAGACGGACCTGTGTAAACAAACAGAAGGGCAGCAAATCGCGTTGCCGATTGAAAGCGCCCGGTTGCGCATGAACTTGCTGTGCCAAAACAGTTTGGGCTTAATCAAAGCATTGATCATACGCTTGATTTTTAAATTTTTGTTTTCTGTTATGACAGCCCCATTCCGAAGTTCTCCATAGTCGGTAAAAAGGATCAAGGGATCTTTGGCTTTTTGGCCGTATTCCTGTAGTGTTTTAAGATAATCTGGCTGATAGACGTCATCCTGATGTGCAATGGTCACAAAATCCGTCTCTGCACAAGAAACCGCAAAATTCCAATCTCGGCCGATTCCGCTTGGCTTATCGCTGATAAAGAGCGGCACACCAAACTCTTCTGCCAAGGAACGAATCGCGTCATTGGGCGTGGAAGTAGCCATCAGAATGCGGGCCGGCAGCGTTTGTTTTGTTAAAGAAACCAGACAGTCGCGCAAAAAAGGGCTTTCTTTATAGGCGCAGACCACAAAGGTATGGGAAAATTCATCCATGGCGCTGCTCCTCTTTCTCAAACTCATCCATAGCAATTTTCTGTGCCATCTGGTTTGTTTTCTGCTGCCATTGAGAGATTCGGATGGTGATCCAAAATTGCTTTAGAGAAATCATCCCTATGAAGAACAGCAGCAAAAAGCTAAAGGGAGCTTCTATCCCTAAGAGTCGAGAAAAAAAGTACGGAATTTGAGGGAAAAGGCTCAAAATCAGCAAAAGCCCCGAAAAAATAACCCAATAGATGGAGTCTGTGATATTCAATTTGGATTTTCGGATCTTGTATAGGACATAGATTAGTATCAATAAAGACATTAGAATCAATACAATACGAAGCTTTAAGGCGATCATATGGCTTCTTCCCTCCGCCTACGAAATAGATTGATAAATGAGATGGAAACAAACATGCGCAGCATATAACGGATGGAACTCATGAGTGTAAAATAGCTTGTCCCAGCCTCGCGTTCATTCATCTCCACCTGTACCTCAATAAACCTTGCACCGTTACGAACAAAATAGGCCCAGGTATCTGGCTCAGCGCCACAGTTCATATCAAAAGCAATCTGCCGCATGATCTTGCGATTTACCAACCTCATACCGCTGGTAGGATCTGTAAAGCGTTTACCGGTCGTTAAACGAAAGATAGCACTGATGATCCGTGATCCCATCATACGGAGGCTGTGTCCCTTTTTCTTATGAAGAAAGCGGGAACCAATGACAATATCATAGTTTCCCTCCTGCATTTTACGGAGCATAGGAAGAATATAGCGGGCATTGTGCTGGCCATCGCCATCAAAGGGCATAGCCGCTTTATAGCCATGCAGATAGGCAAATTTATTGCCTGTCTGGAAAACACCGTCCAAACCCAAGTTTACAGGGAGCGACATGCAGGGAATCCCTTTCTGATGGCATATTTCCGCGGTATGGTCCGTAGAACCGTCATCTATGACAAGAAAATCAAGCCCAGGACAGTGTTCTTCAAGATCCTCGATGACCTTTTCAATATTTTCTTCCTCGTTGTGTGCAGGAATGAAAACAAGCAGTTCCTTTTCATTCATAGAGATTCCCCCAAAGCTCCCCATAATTTACCCATTATATATGTTTCTTTAAATTTTAGCATATTTATGCCTGTTTTACCAGCAATCTTCTAGGCCAGTCAAATGCGTTTTTTGAAAGAAAGATTTTTCACAGCAACGGAGAATACACAGGTTTTTTGTAGTGCGGGCAAAGGAAATTGCCAGGGCTGATTTGGAGCATAGTGGGCCATGAGGGAAGCAAGGGCCACTCGCTTCTCGTTGAGATCTTCTATCAGTGTGGCTCGGCCGCTTCCTATGATGCTGGCGTACCGCATGCTAAAGCCACAAGCCTGTGTTGAGGGAATAATTTGAACATAATCATCCATTTCAAAACATACTTGTGGATTGGCAGATAGGAAAGAAAGCTTTTTTCCTTCCTGCGCACTATGAAAGTATAAGGTAGTCAAATTGCCCGTCTTATCAAAATGCATGCCATAGGACAACGGTATGAGATACGGTTGTCCGCCATCACATAGAGCCAAACGACATACCTGGCAGTGTTGCAAAAAGGCTCGAATCTCCTGGAGATCCTTTACTTCAAATTCGTTTCTGCGCATACGGCGCCCCCTTCCTATAAATCATCTTATTATATATGATATTTGATTCGGTACACAATAAAAAAGGGCCCGAAGGCCCTTTGGATGTAGAGTCAGGAAAGCGCACCACGCTGCCAAAGGGCCAAGGCCTGACAGAAAATGCGAATATGATGCTCTTCATCTAGGATGATGCGCCGGATATTTTTCTGTACAGATGAATCCTGTATAAGGCATAGATGACGACGATAATTCTCTATCGCCTGTTTTTCTCCTTGGATGTTTTCATAGATCAGTGAAGGAAAGTCGCATTGATAATCTACATTTTGTCCGCTCCAAAAATGTCCCATGGTTGGATTGGAATGAGCGCGATAGCGTGGATCGCCCCCAAGCTTAAAGATGAGCTGCGCCAAAATATGGAGATGATGCATCTCTGCCATGCCAATCTTGGAAAGCTCTTTGGCAAAGTGAGGAAAAGTATTCATCAGCACGACAGATTGATATTCGTATTTAGTGATGGCGGTAAGCTCACTAACGATACCTGCATAGTCCTCCATCAGTATTTGCGCATAGTGCGGATTCGGTTTTGGATCAATGGGAGGATAGGGTGGGGAAACGAAATCATGCTCGTTTTTATGATCCATGTGTATTTTCTCCTTTCTGGTTGATGATTGGATAGCGGAATATGCTATACTAAAATAAACTATTCATTTTAGGTGAAAGGGGAAACAGAGATGGATCTAGGTTTACGTGGAAAAACGGCGATCATCACAGGCGGCGCGAGGGGTATCGGAGCAGGCATCAGCGAAGTATTGGCCCAGGAAGGGGCCAATCTGGTCATCAATTACCATTCTGCGCCGGAAGAATGCGAAGCATTTGCGCATAGCATGGAAGAAAAATACGGGATAAAATCGATTGCTGTGCAGGCAGATATCCGTTACCAAGAGGAGATCGATAAGGTGTTCAATAAAGCCATTGAGATCTTTGGTGGGGTAGATCTTCTGGTGAACAATGCAGGCGTTATGGGAAAGGTACCCATTGAGGAAATGCCCAAAACCGAATGGGATCGTTTTATGGACACCAACCTGACGGCACTGTTTCTTACCAGCCAGACATTCATTCGTCATTGCCTAGAAGAAAAGAAAGGTGGGCGCTGTGTCAATGTATTGAGTAAATCGGCCGTCTCTACCAATAGCTCGGGCAACGTGCATTACATGGCCAGCAAGGGCGGTGGCCTGATGCTCACCAAGGGATTGGCCAATGAAATGACAAAGCATGGCATCTATTTCAATGCCATTTTACCGGGCTATGTCATTTCGCACGGCACCGATTATGATAAGGGCACAGAGGAGGCAGAGCGTAAACGACTAATGATTCCGACACAAAAATACGCCACCCCGATAGAGATGGGGTATGTAACAGCCTTCTTGCTTTCAGACAAAGCTTCTCAGATGGCGGGTTCTATTGTGGATTGTACGGGCGGTTTGCTGCTGTAACTTAACAATAAAAAAGCACCCAACTGGGTGCTTTTTTATTGTAATTATACGCTGCGGCATGTCACTTTGGAAAGGATTTCCTCTACCAGTGCGCGCGGCGGAATTTCCGTTCCGTCAGTAGAGGCCATGGCAGAGCCAAAGGCTGCGCCAGTACAGATGGACTCCTGGAACGATTTGCCCTGAGAAAGGGCCATCAAGGTACCGGCTACAACACTGTCGCCAGCACCGACCGTAGAACGAACCTGAATCTTAGGAACATCTACCTTATAGGCCTCTTCAGCACTAATGCCCAACAGCCCATCGCCGCCCATACTGATGACGACATATTCGACACCTTTGGCGACAACTTCTCGGGCAGCTTCAATCAGCGCTTCATGTGTATCCAGAGGACGCCCTAACATTTTAGAAAACTCCAGTTCGTTAGGCTTAATCAGGGTGGGGCCGAGAGCCACAACTTCCTCCAACGTAAGAGACTCAGAATCTACTACGATTTTCGCGCCGGCTTGTTTTGCCTTCAACAGAAGATCGATGGTCATTTTCCCATCAATTCCGGGCGGATTTTTTCCAGCCAGCACAACAAAACCGCCTTTTTGGGCCTGCTTTAAAAGCATGTTCTCAAAAGCTTTGCATTCTTCTGCGCTGATCTGGGGGCCTGCTTCGTTGATCTTAATGGTTTTGCTGCCTTGTTCAACGAAAACGGTTACATTTTGCCTTGTTTCGCCTGCAACGGGGGTTAGCTGGGCGTCTACGTTTGCTTCCTCCAATAAGGAAAGAAGCAGCGACCCATTCGGGCCGCCGCAAAATCCCATCGCTAGGGTAGGACAATCCATCACTGTTAAAAAACGAGAGATGTTGATCCCTTTCCCCCCTGCATCGATCTTTTTGCCTTTCAGGCGATTAATCTCTTCTTCGTCAAACGAATCTAGAAACCAAGTAGCATCGATGGCAGGATTGAGGGTAACTGTTGTGATCATGTAATTTACAAACTCCAGTCTATTGCTGAATTAGAATACACGACGTGCAGAACGCAGGTTCTTCTGCCAGTAAGAGGTTTGGATACTGGAGATGATAACCTTGCCCTGGCCGGAAGAAGCGTGAATCATCTGGCCGCCGCCAATGTAAATACCGGTATGCGTAATGCGGGAACCGCCATCGCTAAAGAACAGCAGATCGCCGGCTTTCAGGCTGGAAGTGCTAACGCTTGGCCATTTGGTGGTGTTTGCATAACCCTGTGCGCTCAATCGACCGGTGGAAACACCAACGCTGCGCAGGCAGTAGTATACGAAACCAGAGCAGTCAAACGAATTAGGACCTTCCGCACCCAACACATAGCGTTTGCCTTGCTGAGCCTTGGCTACCTTCAAGAAGTTAGACACATTGGCGGACATAGAGCCATCGTTATCATCCTTGCCCGGGGTAGAAGGCTTTTGCGTCGGCTTTGGCG
>UREB01000064.1 GCA_900546685.1 uncultured Eubacteriales bacterium
CCGATCTAAAACGCCACGAAGATGGGGCTGAGGTTGACGGGGATGCGGTCGCTATTGTTGAACAGCGCAATGACGGAAAAGCCGAGCGTACCCAGCATGCCGCCGCTAAAGCAGTGCAAAATGGTATCCCAGTTGGATACCTTATAATAGAAATCCTGTACTTCTCCCAAGTATACAGCGCAATATAAAAACAGCACAAACAGGATCAACATCATGGAAGGGATCTCCAGGCGGAACCGTTTGGCCAGGATACTGGGCAGCATCAGCACAGCGACGCCGAGAATACACTGGAGAAGCATCAGGACATAATCGCTTTTCAGCCGTTCGCCTTCAGCAGCCCCGGCTGGCATAGAAGCCGGCGCCAAAAAAATGCGTACAACGATATAGATGATGGACGCAACTAGGGACAGATAGACGAACAGGGAGAAATATTTTAAGAATTTTTGCTGGCGCGAACGAGGATCGCGTGTTTGTTTCATAAGAAGGCAAGACTCCTTTTCATCCCCGGCCAACCGGCACGGGAAGGCAAAAAATTGTATGAATAAAAGTATACCGAAAAAACGGAAAAAAAGAAAGAAATGCTGATGGCAGATTGATTAAAAATCATTAAGACTCCGCCAAAAGCGGCCGGCGCTGGCAATGAAGATGGGAGGCGACCTCGTCCCACGCAACGGAGAAGCCTGCGCCGTGCGAGCAGAAAACAGAGGAGGAGGGGTGGCCGCTGTCCGCCCGCCGATCATAGCCGGAAGCCTGGATGACCTCCTCTGGGTTGTGGCAGAGATCGTAGCCATCAAACCGGAGCATAAGCGCGCCCTCGCCCTTGGAATAGGCAGCCACATCGGCGGCATAATCCACCAGGCAGGCGGCAGGGCCGCGGCCCGTGATAAGGCATCGGTCGTTTTGGGGCTGGGGCGCATCAAACCGGGCATGCCGCCGCTGCAAATCGGACAGGGCGTGGCCAACACAAGCCAGGGGCAGGGCAAGGGAAAAGGCGTAATACGGCTCTAAAAGAAGGCTTTCCGCCTGCTCTAGGCCCTGGCGGATGGCGCGGCAGACGGCTTGGCGGAAATCGCCGCCCTCAGTATGCTTTTCATGCGCGCGGCCGTTTGTCAGCGTGATGCGCACATCCGTGAGCGCAGCGCCTGTGAGCACGCCGGGATGCGGCGCTTCAAAGACATGGGTGCGGATCAGGCGCTGGAACTGCAAGGGGAGCGTGTCGGTAGGCACGACGCTATCAAAAGAAAGGCCGCTGCCACGCGGCGCGGGTGTAAGCTGAAAATGCACCTCGGCATAATGGCGCAGCGGCTCAAAATGGCCATAGCCGCATACCGGCTTTGCGATGGTTTCGCGGTACACGATGCGGCAGGGGCCAAAGGAAACGGGGAACCCAAACCGCCGGGGCACCTGGGCGGACAAGACCTCCAGCTGAATTTTGCCCATGAGCTGGATGTGTAGGCGGTGTGTTTCCGCATCAAAGGCCACGCGCAAGAGCGGGTCCTCATCCTCCAACTGGCCAAACGCGGCGGCTACACGCTGCGGCGCAACATCGTCCGGATACAATACCTCGGCGCTCAGCGCAGGCTGAAGCCGGGGCTGCGGCAAACCGGGCAGGCCGATGGCGCCGCCGGGGCGCAGAGAAAGCCCGGACACAGCGCATACCTCGCCGGCCTTTGCCAACGAGGCGGGCTGGGAACGGTCCCCTTGAAAAATGCGGAGCTCGTGCACCTTTTCACGGCCGACCACCTGCTTGGGCGCCAGCGACCCCTGCAAAATGCGCAGGTGTACCCAGCGGACGCCCTTGGCATCGTAGCGGACACGAAAGGCGCGCGCCTGAAGCGGCCCCTCCAACACAGGAGGCGGAGCAAGGAGGGAGGAGAGCGCGTCCATCAGCGCCTCCACCCCTTCGCCGGACAGCGCGCTGCCGCAAAAACACGGGAAAAGGCGGCGAAAAGCGACGAGCCGGCGAGCCGCCGGCAGCCAGAGGGAGGGCTGGTAGCCTTCCTCAAAATAATGGACGAGCAGATCGTCATCCGACTCGGCGATGCGTTCGATGGCATCTGTGGAAAAGCCGTAGGATAGATCGCAGACGGCGGGCGAAAAGCGCGCCTTGAGCGATGCTAAAACCCCGGCTGGGGCACCGCCTGGCCGGTCTGTTTTGTTGAGAAAGAAAAAGGTGGGGATGTTATGCTCGGATAAAAGCTGCCATATGGTTTCGGTATGCGGTTGAATGCCCTCCACGGCGCTGACGACGACTACGGCGCAGTCCAAAACGGAGAGCACGCGCTCCATCTCGGAGGAAAAATCCACATGGCCCGGCGTATCCAGCAGGGTAAAGGATGTATCGCGGTGAACAAAGCCGGCCTCGGAGGCAAAAATGGTGATGCCGCGCTGGCGTTCCAAAGGATCGCTGTCTAAAAAGGCGGACTGCGCATCCACCCGGCCAAGCCGGCGCAGGGAATGGGCCTGATAAAGGATGCGTTCGCACAGCGTTGTTTTACCGGCGTCTACATGCGCCAAAAACCCAAGGGTGATCAACAAGCATCCTCCTTATGCGTTGGGGGGCAGGCATCCAGCACGGCAAGCTCGTGGGACAGGGAAACGGGCGCGCCGTCATAACAGCCGCAAAAGGCTTGCTCGATGCTGGCGAGCAGGCGGCTGCAATCTTCGTATGGCAGGGAAAACAGCAGCAGCAAAAGCTGCGTTTGGTTGTATGTGGACACGACACAGTCGCCGGGGAGCTGCTGCAAGGCCACATGGGTCAGAAGCTGAAGCGCAGACGCCTGCACTTGGCCGCCGGCGTCGTGGATGTTGAGCGAGGCCAAAAAGGCCACTTGGCCGGAGCGAAGGGTAAGCCGGGAAGCAAACTGGTAGAGGCCGCGGAAAGCTTCCAGGCTGCAAAGCAGCGCGCCTGTGGAAGGCTCGGCCTCCGCAAGGCTGGCCCGCACGGCGGCAAGGGGCGCAGGCGCATGGCCGAGGGCCTGGTAAATGCGCCAATACAGCGTATGCAGCTGCGGCGAAGGGCAAAGGCCCAAAGCATCGGATAGATACTGGGTGATTGTCTGGTAGCGCTCCAGGGCCGCGGCAGGCTGCCCCAGGCGAAGCAGGGCGTCGATGTACAATTCATAGATAAACTCGGCGGTGCCTTCCAGGGTAAGCGCAGATTCGCACATTTGGACGATGGCGGCGTAATCGTCCCGGGCGGCGTAGAGCTGGGCCAGGCGGCCGATCACCCGGAGATAGAGCCGCTTATTATGAGAGGCGGCGGCCACAACGCAGGAAGGCTGAAATTTTTGCGGCAAAAAATCGCCTTGGTAAAGGGAAAAAGCTTGCTGATAGAGGGAAATCTGCTCGTCCTCCCCGGCAGCCTCCTGGGCTTGTTGGCAGAGCGATTCAAAGCTGGCAACGTCTAAAAAACAGGGCGCTTGGCTGTTCCAAACGTAGCGGTGCTGTTTTGATAGAATATAGTCTGTACCTCGGCCCTTTCCGGCGCTAAGGGCCTGCCGCAGGCGGTAGACCAAAGCGACCAGCGCTTTGGCGGGGTCTTTCACCCTGCCTTTGGGCCATAGCAGCGCTACAAGCTCATCGACGGAAAAGGGCTCCTGGCGGCGCGAGAGCAGGCACATGAGAAGCCGGGACGCAGCGCTATTAGGCGAGGCTAAGCCGGGGACGGCCCGGCCGCCTTGCTGTACGGAAAACGCGCCAAGCGTACGAATGGTAAGACAGGAGCGACCTGTAAAAGCAGACGCCATAGACAACACCTCTTAAGGAGATAGAAAATCAAGTATTTTTATGATAAAGCATCGGGCAAAGGCTTGACAACCGCGAAAGGAGAAAATTCCGGCCCTAAAATGAAAAAAATCCTACAAACAGATTGCTTTTTGGCTAGGAACTACCACGGAAAGATGGTAAGATAGTAGCAAATGCCGGGTGTAAAAGGCGGGCGACGGCCCGCCGGAAAGGATGCGGCCTGATACATGATGGAATGGAGTGGGGTGCCAGGAAAACAAAACTGGGTATCTGTATATGCGGAGAAGAATGACATTGGGGATTTGCAGGGCATATTGATGCACCAAGCAACGCAGCAGGAATGGCGGTTTAACACGCTGACGGAAATGCTGCGGATTTATGAGCACTGCTTGAATTGCATGGGCGGGCCGCGGCATACGCATAGGCTGCGCGCCTTCTATGGCAATTTGGAAAAGGAGGAGATCTCACCGATGGAATTCAACGAAACGAAAACATGGCAGCCGGATGAACCGAATACCTTTATCATCCGTGTACAGCATAGGCAGAACGCTTCTTGGCAAGGCAGCGTGCAATGGGTGGAAGGCGGCAAAGAGCAGCACTTCCGCAGCGCGCTGGAGCTAATCAAAATGATGGACGAAGCGTTGGAGCAAGCGGGGAAAAACAAATAAAGCCCTGCAGGCTATAGCCTGCAAGGCTTATTTTAATGCAAATATCGCTTCACGATGTAGCGGGGGCGCCGTTTGGTTTCCAGATAGGTCTTGCCGATGTATTCGCCGATGACGCCGATGGCCAAAAGCTGCAAGCCGCCGATGGCCCAGACCGAGACCATGATGGAGGTCCACCCGGCAACGGTATGGCCTGTCCAATGCACGATGAGAAAATACAGCAGCATCAAAATGCTGACGGCAAAGATCAACAGCCCTAGGCCGGTGATAAAGCGGATGGGCTTGATGGAAAACGACGTTACGCCATCCAAAGCAAAGCTCAGCATCTTTTTGAGGGGGTATTTGGATGTGCCGGCAAAGCGCTCGCGGCGCTCGTATTCTACGACCCCGGAGGGAAAGCCCACCAGCGGCACCAGGCCGCGCAAAAAAAGGTTGACCTCCCCATACTGCGCCAATTCGCCCAGCACGCGGCGGCTCATCAGGCGGTAATCGGCATGGTTGTAGACGATATCCACGCCGAAAAACTTCATGAGCTTATAGAACGCCTGCGCGCTGTGGCGCTTGAACCACGAATCGGTTTTGCGCGCGCTGCGCACGCCGTAGACGACCTCACAGCCTTCGTAATATTTTTCCAGAAAGCGGTCGATGGCGTCGACGTCATCCTGAAGGTCGGCATCCAGGGAAATGACGACATCCGCCTCGTCCTTGACGGTCATAAGCCCGGCCAAGAGCGCGTTTTGGTGGCCGCGGTTGCGCGAAAGATCCACCCCGTTTACCAGCGGGTTTTCCCGGTGGTAGCGCTCGATGAGCGCCCAGGTATTGTCCTTAGAGCCATCGTTGACGTAGACGATCCGGCTTTCTTGGGCGATGAGGCCGCGGCGCATCAGATCGTTCATTTTTTTCGTCAGCTGCCGGGTGGTCTCGGGCAGCACTTCCTCTTCGTTGTAGCAGGGGATGACAAGATACAGCACTTCGCAGCGCAAGGGGCGCACCTCCTTTGTAGGCTTGTCCCCTTATTATATCGGAACGGACCCGCAAGAGCAAACCGAGCGGCGCGCGAAAAAGGGGAGAATTTTTCTTAAAACCGCGACGGGGAGCCAAAGAAAGGGGGCATGGAGGGGCCGGCAGATAAAATCGACCGAGGCCCTATCTGCCCCAAGGCAAAAAAACCTTGACAAACCGAGCCGGCGCGCGTATCATAATAATAATTTCATTGCAAAATGCTTTGAGAGGGAACAGACGGGCTTTTCCCAGTTGCAGAGAGCTGCCGGGCGGTGCAAGGCAGTACGGGCGGCGCGTTATCTCACCCTTTAGCAGCCGACTGAACGCCGCGCGGCAAGTAGGAAGGACGGGTTCCTGGCCGTTACCAGACAGGCAAGCGCATTCGCCCCAAAGGGCCGATGCCGAGAACGAGCGGGCAGCCAAGCTGCCAAGTAAGAGTGGTACCACGGAGCATACGCCTTCGTCTCTTTCAAGAGACGGAGGCTTTTTTTATCCGCAAAAACCGAACAGAGAAAGGGAGCAAACGACATGCAAAAACAAATCAAGATCTTTGACACAACGCTGCGCGACGGGGAGCAGTCTCCCGGATGCAGCATGAACCTGCCGGAAAAATTGGAGATGGCGCGTCAGCTTGATCGTTTGGGCGTGGACATCATCGAGGCGGGGTTTGCGATTTCTTCGCCGGATGATTTCGCGGCGGTGCAGGCCATTGCAGGCGTGATCGAGCATGCCAGGGTGGCGAGCCTGGCGCGCGCGCTGAAAAAGGACATCGACCGTGCGTATGAGGCGGTGAAAAACGCCAAGCATCCGGTGATCCATGTATTTTTGGCGACGAGCGATATCCATATGGAATACAAGCTGCGCATGACGCGCGAGCAGGTGCTTTCCCAAATAGAGGAGATGGTAGGCTATGCCAAGAGCCTGTGCCCGGATGTGGAGTTTTCCGCAGAGGACGCCTCGCGCAGCGACAAGGCATTTTTGGCAAAGGCGTTTTCCGTGGCGGTGAAGGCGGGCGCGACGGTCATCAACGCGCCGGATACGGTAGGGTATGCTACGCCCCAGGAAATGTTTGAGATGATCGATTACCTGGCAAAGCACGTGGAAGGCGTGGAAAATGTGGATATTTCCACCCACTGCCATGACGACCTCGGCCTGGCGGTGGCCAATTCCCTGGCAGCGGTAAAGGCGGGGGCCACGCAGGTGGAATGCACCATCAACGGCATTGGCGAGCGCGCGGGCAATGCCAGCTTAGAGGAGATTGTGATGGGCATAAAGACCCGCCGCGATTTTTACGGGATGGACTGCAACATCGACACAAAACAGATCTACAAGACCTGCAAGCTGCTCTCCTCCATCACGGGCGTGCCCATTGCGCCCAACAAGGCCATCGTAGGGGCCAACGCGTTTGCGCATGAATCCGGCGTGCACCAGCACGGGATGATGGCCAACCGCAATACCTATGAGATCATGACGCCAGAAAGCGTGGGCATTGCGCAGACGACGATGGTGCTGGGCAAGCATTCCGGAAAGCACGCCTTTGCCGAGCGGCTCAATGAGCTGGGCTACGAAGTTGAGGGCGAGGCGCTGGAGAAGACGTTTGCGCGCTTTAAGGAATTGGCGGACAGGAAAAAGACCGTGACGGACCGCGACATCGAAGCGCTGGTATCCACCCAGAAAACCATCGTGATGCCGGTGTATGAATTGGAAAGCTTTGTCATCAGCAGCGGCTCTGCGATCCAGACGATGGCGACGGTATGCCTGACCAAGGACGGCGAATTGAAGGAGGCGGTCGTCAAGGCGGATGGGCCGATTGACGCGGCGTTCTCGGCGGTGGAGAAAATCGTGGGGTCGGATGTGGAGCTGAAAACGTACAGCATCCAGGCCATCACCGAAGGGGAGGACGCGCTGGGCGAGGTTGTGGTGCGTTTGTATAAGGACGGGCACACCGTGACGGGCCGCGGGCTTTCCACCAACATCATCGAGGCTTCGATATTGGCGTATGTCAATGGCATAAATAAGATATATACGGTACAATAAGACCGGCAAAAGCAGGGAAAGGAAGAGACGAACTATGGGTATGACAATGACGCAGAAGATCCTGGCGGCGCATGCGGGCCTAGACCATGTGGAGGCGGGGCAGCTCATCAACGCCAAGCTGGATATGGTGCTGGGCAACGACATCACCTCGCCGGTGGCGATCAATGAATTTGAAAAGGCGGGCTTTACCGGCGTATTTGATAAGGAAAAGATTTCCTTGGTGATGGATCACTTTGTGCCGAATAAAGATATCAAAGCGGCCGAGCAGGCAAAGCAGTGCCGTGATTTTGCGGAGAAGATGGGCATCGTTAATTTTTACGATACTGGCGATATGGGCGTGGAGCACGCGCTGCTGCCGGAAAAGGGGCTGGTGGGCCCCGGCGAATGCATCATCGGCGCGGACTCGCACACCTGCACGTACGGAGCGCTGGGCGCGTTTTCCACC
Source organism: uncultured Eubacteriales bacterium (assembly GCA_900546685.1). GTDB lineage: Bacteria > Bacillota > Clostridia > Christensenellales > QAND01 > UMGS1975. Next base: position 7,897 of record UREB01000064.1, read on the forward strand.
GGCGTAGGCTCTACGGACATGGCGGCCGGCATGGCCACCGGCGAGGCGTGGTTCAAGGTGCCGGGCGCCATCAAGTTTAATCTGACGGGCCAGCTGGGCCAATACGTATCCGGCAAGGATGTGATTTTGCACATCATCGGCCAAATCGGCGTGGACGGCGCGCTGTACCAGTCGATGGAGTTTTCCGGCGAGGGGTTAAAGAGCCTTTCGATGGAGGACCGGCTGTGTATGGCCAACATGGCGATTGAGGCGGGCGCGAAAAACGGCATTTTTGCGGTGGATGAGATTACGCTCGAGTATGTAAAGGGCCGGGTAAACCGCCCGTTTACGGTGTATGAAGCGGACGAGGACGCGGTGTATGACAGGGTGATCGACATCGACCTGTCCGCCATCCGGCCGACGGTGGCGTTCCCGCACCTGCCGGAAAACACCAAGACCATCGATGAGGTGGGGGATATAAAGATCGACCAGGTGGTCATCGGCTCGTGTACAAACGGGCGGCTGAGCGACCTGAAAGCGGCGGCGGAGATCCTAAAGGGCCGCAAGGTGGCAAAGCATGTGCGCGCCATCGTCATCCCGGCGACGCAGAAAATCT
>UREB01000065.1 GCA_900546685.1 uncultured Eubacteriales bacterium
AGCTCTCCCCGGCTGCCGTCTTTCAACAGGCATTCGGTAAACAGCTTGGCGTACGTGTTGTTCCCCACGATCCCGTCTGCCGACAGGCCCTTGGCCCTTTGATAGCTTTTTACCGCTCTCTCCGTCTTTGTCCCGAATATGCCGTCCGCACTGCCGCAGCTATACCCCTTCTCATTCAGCATCAGCTGCACCAGCGCCACCAGCTCTCCTCGGCTCCCTCTTTTGATCTGCTGCATGGTTTCCCTCCCCTTATGCCTTGATGATATAATTTAGAGCCATATAGGGCTGCATATTGTTATGTGCTTCATCGCCCCCGAAGGAGAGATCGATCGTGTCATAGCTGTTTGCGCCCCCGCTTCTCGTTCCCCCGTCACGATAATACCCAGAAACTCTTACTCCGCTAAATATGCCGCTCAAGCCAAATATGTTGGTTCCGTTATTGCTGTTGTGCATCTCGATATTCCCGGAAAAGGACGGAATTTCTTCCTCTGTCAGCGTATGCATCGCTTCACCCCCCATGCTCGCCAATGGATAGGTGCTGTCCGCCCCTACCGGTACACGCCCACAAAGATTTGGTACATTGAAAGTCGTGCTTCCATCTCCCATACCGTATCGCGTACCAATGACGGAAAACAGCGCTGCATAATGCGTCCTGTACGCCAGCAGGTGGCTGCCATCTGCTGCGCTTTTGTCTGGTTTGTCTGCATCTTGCTCTTCCTTTCATGCCTGCCGCGCCTGCAAGCATTTCATCGCCTTTTGCAAAAGTCCCTCGGCCGCACAGATCAGCTCTGTCTGTACATACCGTGCTTGGCTGTCCTTTAGTGCCTGTTCCAACGTTTGGAGCCTCTCTTCCGCCTTCTCCAGCGCCGCCGCCTTGGCCTTAAACTTGCGCTTGTCCACATACTGTCCCAAAGCAAGGTTGGCCAATTTGATGTCCTTTTGCCCTTCCAGCTTTCTTTGTACCTGTTCGTACAGCGCGTCTCCCAGTACTGGTTTTAGAAATTCCATGTTCTCTCCTCCCGCAATCGATTTTATCTTTAACCGCGCTGCCGCTCAGCGCCGTTGCGGTCCTATGGTTTGTGCTATGCCCCCAGCGCCCTTTGTCAAAAGGTAGCACCTGCGCCCCCAGCGCCGGCCCTTGTGTTTCATTCATCCGGCCGCTTCCCTTCTCGCATGGTTATCATGCCATGGCCTCGGGTGCGATGGCGTACGAACAAGAACATTTGTTCTCTTTTTGCCAAAAAAAAGAACCGCCTTGCCAGTGTGCTAGGCGGTCGCATGGGCCTTGGCCGTGCGTTGTCTGTCCTCCTCCATCGTCCTTCGCTGTATCCAAAATACCTGCTTTTCGCTGTATCCTGTGCGCTGCGCCACCTGCTCCCAGGGCAGCCCATCCAAATACCGCAGCCGGAAAATTGCCTCCTTAAAGCCGGGCAGCTGCGCTATCCATTGCTCTACCTCTCGGATCGCCGCCTCCTTTTCCAGATAGCTTTGCGCCAATTGCGCCTCCAGCGCATACAGCCGTTGCCGCGCCTGCTCATTTTGCGCCAATACCCCCGTGTTTTCCATCTGCAAAAGCTCGCAGTGCCTTTGCTTTAGCTCTGCGCGCATGGATTGCAGCGAAATGCGCCAAGCACGGTATTGCTTTAATTGTTCCAGCGTCATTGCTCCCATCCTTTCTTTTTGCATAAAATTCCCTTTTGCCTGCCATACTAAGGAAAAAAATCAGAGGTGAACCATCTATGCAAACCAGCCAAACCACAAGCCTTTTGAATACCATCTACCAAAACGCGCAGATGGGCGTGGACTCTACCCAGCGCTTGATTGAGCTCGTAGAGGACAAACCCTTTCTTTCCGTCCTCATCGCCCAGCGCAACCGCTACCAAGATGTCTACGATCAGGTCATTCAAATGGCGGATCACGAGCTAAAAGGGCAAAAAACCATTGATAAACTCTCCACCAATATGATGATCAATTTCCAGACCATCAAGGACAAAAGCCCTTCCCACCTTGCCGGCATGATGGTACAGGGCAATACCATGGGCGTCATCGATATGACCAAGGCGCTGCGCCAAAACGCGGACGCCGATGCCCCCGTGCTCTCCTTGGGGGAGCGCTTGCTGCAAATGCAGCGGGATAACGTAGAGGAAATGAAAACCTACCTCTAATCCCCCTTTCAAAGACGGCGCCGCCGTCTTTTTTTCTTATGTCCGCTTGCTCTCCGCTTCATTGATTCTTATCCATGCACATGATAAAATAGAAAAAAACATTGTGGTTTCGAGATCCACTCTCTCATGTTGTTCCTGCTACTCTTAGCCGCAAAGATATTATACGAACATTTGTTCTTATTTTCAAGGGTCTTTCTCCTTTTTTCGAATTTTTTTCGTTAGGGGCGTTGTCTCATGAGTTTAGTGAATCGTATTAAAATGCTTTGTGCCAAGCAGCATATCTCCTTGCATCGCCTGGAGATGACCATTGGTTTTTCCAAAAGTTCGATCTCCAAATGGGATGTCAATGCGCCCTCCGTAGAAAAAGTCCTGCGCGTTGCGGAATATTTCAACGTGTCTATGGATTTTTTGCTAGGACGCCGCTCCGCAGCTTCCCCCGACGGCCCGGCCGGCCTTTTTCTTGGCCCTTTGTCAGAGGAAGAGCATAAACAGCTGTCCGAATATTTGGCCTTCCTTCGTTCGCAAATCAAGCTCTAACCTGTATTGGGCCCGGGCAAATCATGCTTCTGTATCAAAAAAACGGCACCGTTTCGTGCCGTTTTTTCGTTTTCTTTATAGCCAGAAGCTTGCAATCAAATAAACCCAAATACATCCAAACAATATTAGCGCGTTTAGGCCCAATACCAGGCCGTTATACCGAACTGGGTTTGTCTCGTTCTTGATGTGCCGCGGGCTTAAAATCGCCGCTGCCAGCAAAAATAGCGGAATATAATATCGGCCCTGCACCCCGGCAATTGTGCTGCTTCCCACAGCAGTGAACGATAGATACAGCGCCGTCCAAATCAAGACCACAATGCCGCCGACGGCCACCAGCATCCACCATTTCGTGCTGCCTTTCAGCTCCTTGGTTCCCTTCTCCTTGTGCTTGTCCGTAAAAAACACATAAAATACCAACCCTAGGGAAAGCAGGTTCAGCAAGGGCAACAGCGTTGTCGGCGCACTGCTGGCTAATCTGGTTGCAAGATAGGGCAAATACGTCCTCGTATCGCCAATCAGATAGTCATATGAGGTGGCCGCTACATTCTTTGTCAGCACCTTGGCATACGCCGTCGGGTTGTGCAGCACAAATGACAGCTGCTCGGCCGTATTCACATCCGCGCCTCCCCGCATATCTCCGCCGCCCTTTACAAAAAATACCGGCACCACAAACGAGGACATCATAATGATGAAGATCAATCCTACGCCCACCTTAAAGCTAATGTGCGCTCTTCTGTCCGCAAATTTTGTTTTGGGCAAAAACAGCAGCAGTAGGATCATCGGAATGTACACAGCCTTGGGGAAGCTTGCGATACAGAACGCTGCCAACATCAGCGCCCCCCGCTTCCAATCCATCCGCTTATCCGGCCGCGACATCTCCGCGATGAACAGCGAACAGCCCAAAAGCGAAAACGCAATGACGGTAGGGTCATAAGCAAAGCTACAGGCCATGCTCATCGCCGTCGGCAGCAGCGCAATGGTGGCGATCACCGCCTTAAACTGGACGGCCACCTTGATCGCCGCATAACAAACCCCTATGTATAGCAGCATGTTGCCCATCCGGCCCAAGATAAACTGCCAATGGAACGGCAGCCCCAGCGCGCGTCCCAGCGCAATGCCCAGGCTCTGCGTCGTATACCCAATATCGCACAGCTCCCAGGTATAGTATGCTGCTTGCTCGGAGGTATCTTCCGCCAGCTCATCGATAAACCGTATATACGCGGCCTGGTCCTCCTGCGTATCCTGTATATGCCCCGCCAATCCAAAATTGGTCAGCAAATATTCCGCCTGGCTTCGGTCCACCTCATTGGTGCCATAGCTCAGCGCATCCGCGTTGCCAAAATGGATGCCGTCATCCCATGTTAAGTTGGTGTTGATTGGCATCGCCGCCACCCATACCAGGCCGGTTGCCAGCCCCACGATGAGAAAGCCAATCTCCAGCCTGCGCCCGATGATGCGGCGGCCTGCCACCAGCAAATACGCCGTCAGCGCCGCAGCATACATCCAAAGCATCCGCTGTCCGCTGAGCAAAAGGGTATTGTCCAGCGCTGCCCCCGTCACCCGCACACTCGCATCTGTAAACACCAAAATCGTATCCACCTGCTCCCCGATTTCGGTATAGTCCTCGCCGATTTCCAGGATACATCGGCCATCCAATGCAGAAAAGCCTTCGCCTTCCATCCCGTCTGCCCTGTGATACTTGATGGTGTATCTCGCAATGCCGCTTTCCTTGTCGCGATGCTTCATTTCAACGGCAAGCTTATTCGTGTATCCCTGGCTCACCCTGATCCGGTATATGTTTTGCTCTGCCGGCTGCGCGGCGGCCGTCTGCTTGTCCGTCTCTGTCATGGTATAGCCACGCTCCTGATCCGTCAGCGCCTCTCTACGCACCTGCTCCACCGTAACCGGCACCTTTCCCCTTTGCTCTTCCGGCAGGCTCAGCTGCTTGGCATGAAATCCCAAAAGCTCCACTAAAAATACCAGCACCAACAGCAGAACCGGCAGAACAGCCCAGCGTACCCAGGGGATCGCAATCCAATGTTTCCATGTATCCCATAGACGGCTCATCTCAATGCTTCCCCCCCTGTTTTTCTTGGCTTTGGCTTGGCAGCAGGAAAAACACCGCGCCTATGATCAATGCCCCACACAAATAATAATAAGCCCTTTGTATGCCCGTTTCCCGCTCAAAGCCTTTGACGGTTGCATAGACATATTCATCCTCCGTATCCGTCAATGGCTGTGCGTTTTTAGTCGCCTGCCCCATTGCCCGGGTCTCTTCGCTTTGCGCACTGTCCTCTTCTTCCCCCGCCGTACCAGTCCAAATGCCAACCAGCCCTGTGGTGTCATGAAAATCAGTAAGTGCGATTCTAAGTACATACAGATACCCCGGCGTAAGCCCCTCGGTATCCAGCGTCACCGATTCATTGTCCGAAATCTCCGCGCAGTTCACCGTTGCGTTTTTCACAGGCTGGCCATTTTCCTCCAAAAGCTGCATTGTCAGCACCCCGCTATGAAAACGGTTTTGGTAGGTCGCTACCAAAACGCTGATCTTTTCCTGCTCCATCCGGAGATCTTCCTCAGAGAGCACCAGCATCTGCTCTAAAACGTCTCCATCCCCTAGGTTTGTCACTTCGTTTCGCGTACATACCGCGCTTGTCTTTCTCACTTGGCGTGTGGTCGTCATATAATATGCAACCAGCCCCAGACAGACGACAGCCAGCGCTGCAGCAATCCACCTGGCATAGTCGTGTAAAAAGCGCTTTATCCCTTGCAAATTTTCTCTCCCCCTCCTGCCGGCGGCAGGTTTTTCGCGTATAGCCGCAGTTTATTATACCATATTCCGCGGCCTGCAAAATTCGATTTATTACGCAAAAAGGCCCCGCCTTTGCAGGGCCTTTTGCTTTACGAAAGCTCCAAATCATACAGTTTGCCGATCTCTGCTTTCAAATTGGGCCAGCTCCGGCTTTGCGCCGTGGCTACGCCGCCTTCATATAGCTTGTCTCTCAGTGCCTCGTCGCTTACGATGCGCTCGATGGCCGCCACCGCCGCATCCACGTCCCCACAGGGATACAACAGGCAGTTTTCGCCATCCCGCAGATATTCCTGGTTGCCGCCGTTGGGCACCACCACGCTATAGCCGCCCGTGGCCATCATCTCCAGCGGCGGGTAGGAAAAGCTCTCTAAAAAGCTGGATTTGATGAGGATATGGCATTGATGATACACCTCCGCTACCTTTTCATAGGGGATCTGGTGCAAAAATTTATCCACCCGGTAATGCGCCTTGGGCTTGGCGTTATAGCTCATATACCAGATCTCGTATTTATCAGGATCCAGCTTGTCCACAATGCGGAAGCTCTCATCCACGTTTTTATAATATACGCCGCAGTCCCCCTCGATGAGGATGCGGATCTTGCCCTGCGAAAAATCCCGCTTTTTGGGGGCAAACTGCTTGGTATCGATGCCGTTTCGCGCATAGCGCGCCTGCTGCCCATAATCCTCCGCCAGCCAGTTTTGGCACCATTTAGAGATGGTCACAAACTGCATCGGCACATGCGGACGATAGGTCATATTGGCGCCGATGCGCAGCGGCACCTTGGGCTCATAAAAATCCGTCTCAAAATTCTGTACAAGGTAATACCTGTCGCGGATGTTCGGATAGGCCTCCAACACTGCCTCCGTCACCCACATCGTCGCCACCGCCTTATCCAGCCGGCCAAACCGCACGTTTCTGGCCTGCACCACCGGGAACTCATGCCCCTCATACTGGCACCAGCCCTCCGCCGTGCCATTGTCAACCAGCATCACATCATAGCCCGCATCCTGCAGCATCGTGGCGTGGCGCAGCGCCACCATGATCCCTCCGCTGATTTGCAGCGACGGCAGCACGAACGCGATGTTTTCCGTGCGGCGGCTCTGCAAAAACTCTGCCAGCCCCCGGCCGGTGTACATCGTCACGCAGCGCTTCTTACAATATTCATACGCCTGCCGCCCAATCCGCTGTCTTAGCGCTTGGTCTTCGATCAGCCGGCTCAAAGTGTCCACCCACTGCTCTTCATTCCGGCACAAAAAGCCGGTCTGCCCATCCTCTATCATCCTGGCAAACGCGCCGACATCGCTTGCCACCGTCGGCACCTTCACCAAGGCCGCCTCTACCCATTTGTTCTCGGATTTTGCCTCGTTGAAAATGCTCTGTTCCAGCGGCGCCAAGTTGATGTCGATGGAAGCAATCAGCTGCGGCAGCTTTTTCCAGTCCACAAACGGCCGGGCCACAATGCGGCTGCGGTACGGTTCCATCTCCTTGGGCACATCCAGCTCGCCTACCACATGCAGCTCCAGCGTGGGGTATTTTTCCATCAGCCGGATCAGCGCCGGCTGAATCAAGATAAAGTCGTCGTTATGCGTCAGGCTCCCGGAAAAATACGCCAGGCTTACGCCGTGCTTTTTGCGCTCAGCCGCCCGCTCGATGGCGCGTTTTTGCAGCTTTTTCTTCTTTTTCGGCACCTTGTCCGCTTCCAAGTACGGCAATACATCCCGCTCGTACGCCGCATCCTCGCTCAAAATCAACATGCTCTCGGAGGCCGTGTTGCGGTTGATGAACACTTCCGGCACATACTGCGACAGCTCCTCTGCCAGCCGCTCCGTCGTCACGATCGCCGCATCGCACAGCTGCAGCGTGCGGCCCATGCGGCGCACGCCGTCGTCATACAGCGCGCGCTCCTGTTCGTTCATCGTTGCCAGATATTTGATGGTATCGGTATATTTTGTATCCACCACCAAATCATCAATATCAAAAAACACCTTTTTGTTCAACTGCTTGGCCTTTTCGATAAAGGCGCCGATCATATCGGTATAGGGGCAGCGGAAAAAAACAAACGAACGATAATGGCGCACCTGATCCATCTGCAATTCGGTATAAAATACCTCGTTGGATTCTATGCCAAAGGCCAACAGCTGCTCCCTTTGGTGCGTCACCCGGTATCTGGGCGGGTGCGGTACGCTTTTATCGCAGCCATTGATAAACAAAACATCCATAAACGCCTTGTCCTTGCTCTTTTGCCCATGGCCGCCAAGGCTCGCTCCCACATAGTTTTTCGTTTTTTCCAGCAAACGGCCCACGCCTTCTTCCCGCAGCGTGGATACCGTTTTCTTTGCCAACTCCGAAACGCTCATGTCCTTTTCCTCCTATGGCCCCTTACAGCAGCCCCAGTTTTTTCAAATTCGGATGATAATACGGGTCCGGCTCCCCGGCCTGCTTGCTCCAACGCTGCAAAAACGCCCCGGCATCCCGGCACGGGCCCGCGGCCGGCGCTTCGGCCAGCTTGCACTCTGCAAACGGGGTCCAAACGTTCCAAAGCCCCTGCTTTACGCCCGCCAGGCAGAATTCCACCGTTTCATAACCGTCGGCCGCCGCATGAAAGCCGCCCAGCGCCTGCCAGGTCTGCTTCTTTACCAAAAAGCATGCCCCGTCCAGCGCCGTCACATTCCTTACATAGCGCAGCATGGCCTCAAAGCCCTGCTGGTCCCTGTGTATCCCGCGGCACAGCGCCGCGATGAGATCCGGCTTGTCGCCATCCAGCGCCAGGCCCGCACACAGCACATTGTCGCTCTCGTCATAGCATTTTGCGCCCACCGCGCATACATCCGGCCGCTGGCAAAGCATCGCCATCTCCTCCAGCCAATGCTCGTCCTCCGGCTGCAGCGCAGAGGCAAACAGACAAAGGTACTTGCCCTCGGCCGCCTGTGCC
>UREB01000066.1 GCA_900546685.1 uncultured Eubacteriales bacterium
GACTGGAGTTCAGACGTGTGCTCTTCCGATCTGCCTTTTGTATGAATTGGCCGCAGCCTTTTATTACGATTTTCAAGAAGTGGGCATAGAACCGGATCTAGAGGGCGTGCTACAAGACATGCCGCCCATTCAAGCAGACAAGGAAGCGGTGGCTCGGGTATATACCAATCTGTTCCAAAATGCACTCAAACATGCATCGGAAAAGTTGGTCATTACGGCCTATTGCCAGGGAACATGGCTCCATACGACGTTTTCTAACCGTGCAGAAATGTTGACAGAAGAAGATGTAGCGCATCTGTTTGACAGATTTTATACCGCAGATAAGATGAGAACCGGACGCAATACCGGCCTGGGGTTGGCCATCGTGCGCAATTTGGTGCAGCAGATGGGCGGCCGGGTATCTGCCAAGCTGTGGCAGGGTGTGCTGACAATCTATGTGGACTGGCCGCTGACCTAGAAAGCAGGCAGTGGGCAAACCATTGCTTGCGGCGGCAAACAAAGCTATGATATGATAAGACAATCTATGGGAGGTGGCAAGGATTGGAAAAGGATCATCCGACTACCATAAAAGATTTTTTTAAGCGACGCTTGATCATTTGTGGCATTGTGCTTTTGATCGGTGTGGTTTTGTTTTTGTCTGCTATGCAAATCACCAGCGCAATGATTTTTGGCGACGAGGCCATGTCGACGTATATCAGCTATACCTTATCGCAGGATACCCAGGACATCACGAGGGAAACCTTGGGACAGTATTTTTCAGATTCCCTTGTCAATAGCGGCAAGCTGGATGAGCAAAAAACCATCTATGACCAGTATTCGATTTCAAATTTTGTAGAAAGCAATGAAACCAATTGGGTATGGGCATGGCCGTGGGGTTTTTCCGCAACAGTTAAGATTCACGTTTCGGTGAAAAATCTGCAAGGCGATTATGCTGTGGAAACTGAGGAGGGAGATGAGGTACCCGCCATTCCGGCTTTTGCCAACGGTATATACAGCTTGAAACTGAGAAAGAGTGGCGGACAGTGGATCGTTACGGATATGCGCTGTATTTCCCAGGACCCGGTGGAAAGCATCGCCCCGATGCCGACTTTGGCCACGACGCCTACGCCAGAGGCCGAGCCGGAAACGCAGACAAGCCCTTCGCCCTCAGGAGAATGATGGGATATGGTGCGGAGCATAGACCAAAAATGGAACATTGGGTCTGTTGTCTTGCCGGGGCGCATGCTGCTGGCGCCGATGGCAGGGATTACAGATCAAGCGATGCGGCTCATCTGTGCACAGATGGGCTGTCATTTTTCATATACGGAAATGGTAAGCGCAAAGGGATATTTGATGAGCGCAAAGAGCGCAGAGCTTTTGCAGATCCATCCGGAGGAGCCGCCGCTTGCAGCGCAAATTTTTGGCAGCGATCCGCAAACCATGGCGGAGGCGGCCAAACGTATCCAAGACAGAGAAGACAGGCGCATCGTAATGCTGGATATCAACATGGGCTGCCCAGCTGTAAAAATCGTAAGAAACGGGGATGGGAGCGCGCTGATGCAAAATCTTCCGCTGGCGGGGCGTATCATTGAGGCAGTGGTGCGTGCTGTTGAAATGCCGGTAACGGTTAAAACAAGGATGGGGTTTTTTGAAGGCCAGAATGTGAGCGCCGCATTTGCCAAAATGGCGGAGGATTCTGGGGCGGCGGCGCTGACCATGCATGGAAGAACGAGAGAACAGGGCTATGCTGGTACGGCGAATTGGGAGGCAGTAAGGCAGGCCAAGCAGGTAGTGTCCATTCCGGTGATAGGCAACGGCGATGTAAAGAGCAAGGCGGAGGCGGAAGAGCGCATCCGAGAGACTGGGTGCGATGCGGTGATGGTAGGCCGTGCGGCCATGGGAAACCCATGGATTTTTGCAGACAAGGCGCCGACGGCGGAAGAGCAGTATGCAGTGGTACAAAGACATATTGATTTGGAAGTAGCGCTGCGTGGGGAGACCTTTGCCGTGCCGTTTTTGCGCAAGCTGATGGCGGCATATATTCACAGTGCGCCCGGCGCGGCCAAGGCGCGCGCCAGCATCAACCAGGCAGAACGGGCCGATGAACTAAAGCAGCGCATGAAAGATATCCTTTTGGGCGGATGAAAGGCCATTTTTGTAAGGAAGCACCGGGCTTTTTGAGTTGACAAAGTAGCACAAGGCCCCGTATAATAAATAGAAATTCATGGAGGGCGTCATACGCCCGTCCTTTTTATTTTGTGCTGTGCGGAAGGAGCATAAACAGACCATGGCGAATGAAACGATTTTAACCGCCGAAGGCGTACGCGAACTGGAAGAACGACTGGAGTATATGAAAACCGTAACCCGTAAGGAAATTGCGGAGCAAATCAAGGAAGCGCGCGGCTTTGGCGACTTATCCGAAAATGCAGAATATGATGAGGCGAAAAACGAGCAGAGCCGTATCGAAGGCGAAATTAAACAGCTGGAGGAGCGCCTGCGCAACGCTACCATCATCGATGAATCTGCATTGAATACAAAGACGGTGAGTATCGGCTCTACCGTGGTGGTGCAAGAGCAGGGCAACAGCGAGAAGATGACCTATGTCATCGTCGGCTCCACAGAGGCCAATCCGCTGGAGGGAAAGATCTCCAACGAATCGCCGGTAGGGCAGGCGTTGATTGGCCACAACAAGGGAGACAAAGTAGAGGTCACGACTCCGGGTGGAGCTGTAGAATATACAATCGTAAGCATTAAGAGGTGAGCAGCATGGATCAGGAAACCTTGTCCAGTCAGATGGAGCAGGATACCAGCGAACAGGAGACCATACGGCGCGAAAAATTGGCGCAGATGCGTGAAAATGGGATGGATCCGTATGCCCATACCACTTTCCCAAAAACACATCTTAGCCGGCAGATCATTGTTCATTACGACGAATTGGCAGAGAAAACCGTATCGGTGGCAGGCCGTATCATGAGCCGCCGGATTATGGGCAAAGCGTCCTTTGTTCATATCTTGGATGAACAAGGTACGATCCAGCTGTATGTACGGCGCGATGATGTGGGCGAGGATGTCTACAAGCTGTTTAAGACGCTGGACATCGGTGATATCATCGGCGTAACGGGCTTTGTATTTAAAACAAAAACGGAAGAGGTTTCTGTACATGCCCAAAGCCTGGAAGTGCTGGCAAAATCTTTGATTCCGCTGCCGGAAAAATTCCATGGCTTGAAGGATACCGATTTGCGCTATCGCCAGCGGTATGTGGATTTGATTATGAACCAGGAAGTGCGCCAGGCGTTTGTAACCCGTGCGAAGATTGTAAGCTCCATGCGCAATTTCTTGGATGAAAAAGGCTTTATGGAGGTAGAGACTCCCATCCTGCAAACCACGGCGGGAGGCGCTGCGGCGCGGCCGTTTATCACGCATCATAATACGTTGGATATCGATATGTATCTTCGCATTGCTACGGAGTTGCATCTAAAACGTTTGATTGTCGGTGGCTTTGAAAAAGTGTATGAGATCGGGCGTATTTTCCGCAACGAGGGGATGGACCCCAAACACAACCCCGAATTTACCACCATTGAGCTTTACCAGGCTTATACCGACGTCAACGGAATCATGGACCTGACCGAGGCCCTCGTGGCAAACGCGGCCAAGGTGGCGCGCGGGGAGGACAACCTGACCGTGCAGTTTGAAGGACAGACCATTGATCTAAAACCGCCGTATGCGCGCGTGAAAATGGTGGACATCGTCAAGGAAAAGACCGGTGTGGACTTTTTAAGCCTGACGGACGAAGAGGCAAGGGAAGAGGCAAGACGCCTGCATATGGAGGACATCAAAGACAGCTATTCGAGAGGACAGTGCCTGTATGCTGCCTTTGAGGAATTTGTGGAGGATACACTGATTCAGCCCACTTTCGTGCTGGATTATCCGGTAGAGGTGTCGCCGCTTGCAAAGCGCAGCAAGGGGGACAAAGCAATTACCGAGCGCTTTGAGCTGTTTGTCTGCGGACGAGAATTGGCCAACGCGTTCAGCGAGCTCAACGATCCCATGGATCAGTATGATCGGTTTATGGCACAGGCCAAGGCGCGCGCGGAAGGCGATGAGGAAGCGCATATGATGGATGACGACTTTGTTACGGCGTTGTCCTATGGTATGCCGCCTACTGGTGGTATGGGCATGGGGATCGACCGACTATGCATGCTGCTGACAGAGCAAAACAGCATCCGTGATGTCTTGTTGTTTCCCACAATGAAACCCTTAGGCGGTGCAAAAAAAGAAACTTGTGTAAATAAACCCGAGACTGAAGCACCGAAAGAAGAGCTGGAAAAGATAGATTTTTCCAAAGTGGAGATCGAGCCTTTGTTTAAGGATTTCGTGGATTTTGAGACGTTCTCCAAGTCTGATTTCAGAGCGGTCAAGGTGCTTGCCTGTGAGGCTGTGCCGAAATCAAAGAAGCTTCTTAAATTCACGCTGGATGATGGCACAGGTGAAAACAGGACGATTTTAAGCGGGATTCACGCCTATTATGAGCCAGAAGAGCTTGTTGGTAAGACCTGCATTGCTATCGTAAACCTTCCGCCAAGACCGATGATGGGGATCGATTCCTGTGGTATGCTGATTTCTGCAGTACATCACGAGGAGGGCGAAGAAAAACTGCATCTGCTGATGGTAGATGCCCATATTCCGGCAGGCGCAAAGCTCTATTAAAATGTGATTTTCTACATTTTCGAAGCGCTTTTCACCTTTTACAAATATACCTATTACTATCCCAATGGATGCTGAAGCTGGGGTAACGATATAACGTATGATTTACAAAATGAATGGGCAGTCCTATAACGGGATTGCCCATTTTCAAAATCTTAGGCCAAATAAAAATCATTGGAGAAGACGATGAACAGGCTAGCTAGGTTACTGTTGCAAAGCAATATAGAGGAAGGCGAAAATGCAACCGAATTGCCGTTTTTAAGTATTTGGAAACGAAGAAAGACAGAATTACAATGCCAGATGGAAAAACGCCCTATATTTATATAGTGGCGAATGGCTCTATGAGGCTTCATACCCACAATGGGATTATGGACTATCTGCCTGGGCAATATTTCGTTTCTGCAATTGATACGCCGATTTTTGGACAGGTATTCAGCGATGGCATATCAGGGGAGTTCCTTGCAGTTATCATTCGCTTTACTTATAATGATGCAATTTCGGTACTTATGGATATTGACGGGGACCTTGTGGCCAGAATTATGAAATCTGGCCTTTCCACTGCTACAATGGATAGCTTTGATAAAAAAGTAATGAAAGATGCAGAGCGCCTTTTCCCCATGCTTGGCTCTAAAGAACAGATGGCTTTTTCTGCAAAAATGGTTCGCAAGGAGCTTATTTTTGATGTATTATGCGGCTCATGCGGGAAGCAATTTTTGCAAAGTATCACAGGAATTCAGCAGGCAGGAGAAATATATGAAATCAATACTTGGATCAAAGAAAACTTTCGGGAATCGTTTTCTGTAGAAGAATTGGCGGAAAGAGGAAACATGAGCATATCCAACTTTCACCAAAAATTCAAAAGTGCTGTGGGTATGGGGCCGCTACAATGCCAAAAAAGACTAAGATTAACTGAAGCAAGGCGTAAGATGTTGGATGAAAATGTATCTGTGACAGAAGCCGCGATAGAAGTCGGCTATGAAAGCGTTTCCCAATTTAACAGGGATTATAAGAAAATGTTCCGTACACCCCCCACGAAAGACATCATGAGGCTAAGAGAGCAGTCAAAAAAATAGAATCCGCTTGAAATCGAGGAGAAACGTGCAAGTAAGAAGTTATTCTTTTCCTATACAATCTAACAAAAATATCAGGAAAGGAAGATAAATATGGTTTTAACGGATGAATTGGTGGATGCCCTCTGCAAAGCGGCAAAGGACAAAAGTGAAAAAGTTGGGGTTGATATCAGTTTTGCAATTTGCGATGCAAGCGGTTTGCCAAAAGCATTCAGGAGATACGGAGAGGCTCTCGTTTTGTCTACAACGCTTGTCCCTGGAAAAGCTTATACCGCAGCAATTACACAGTGCAAAACCAAAGATGTAGCGGCAGCTTCGTCGGAGGGGGCGCCGCTTATGGCCATTCAAACAAACGACCCTCGCATTACACTGGTTGCCGGCGGGTATCCGCTTTTCATAAAAGGGAAAATTGTTGGTGGCCTCGGCGTAGGGGGAGGGACAGAAGAGCAGGACTGCGCCATTGCAGAATATGTTGTATCTGTCTTTGAAGAGTTTACAACAAAATGAAAAATCTAAGTCCTTTTTGTACTTGTGATCATTCGGAATGTCCCATTCATCCTACCAAGCACGAAAAAGGATGTGCGCCCTGCATTGCCAAAAACCTAAAACGTGGAGAAATTCCAAACTGTATGTTTCATAAAATTCAGAATGCTGACACACGAGCAGGCGATACATATTTGGACTTTGCAAAGCTTTTTATTCAGAACCACTAAAATGGGTGCCCTATGAAAAGGGTTCCTTTCCAAAAGGCCTTTTCTTCTGTATACTCGCAAATTCAGTGAAAGCCGCGACCTTAAGACTGAGAGCATAAAAAAGGAAGGCAAAAGCCTTCCTTTTTTATGCTTTTCTTAGTTGCGGGAGCGTCCTTGGAAAATCACGGCAAGGATACCAGCGCCGGTGTGTGATCCTACCACAGGGCCGAGCTCCACAATTTCCAGCTTTGTGACGCCAAGCTCTTGCTCAATCATGGCTTTTAGACGGATTGCGTCTTCCAAGCAATCGCCATGCACAATATAAACAGTTTGGTCATTTAGGTTTTCTGCTCGCTCTGAAAGCTTTTGTACCAAATAACGCATGCCCTTTTTGCGGCCGTTGATCTTAGCCATGGGAATGAGCGCACCGTTTTCATCTACATGCAGCACAGGCTTAATATTCAACATTTTACCAAAAGTAGCAGCTGCGCCGGAAATACGTCCGCCACGGCGCAGATGGTCTAGGCTATCCACCATAAACCATAGCTCTATGGTTTGAATATAGGGAGGCAGGGCTTGGGCGATCTCCTCTGCCGAAGCACCGCGCTCTTTCATTTTCACAGCATAGTCTACCACCATGCCTTGGCCGATGGTAGCCGAACGGCTGTCCACGACATAAAAGTGCTGACCAGGGAAACGCTGCTCCAATTCCGCTATGCAGGATACCGCGAACTGATAGGTAGAGGTAAGGGCGGAAGAAAAACATACATACAGCACATCCGCCCCCTGCTCCATCAAAGGCACCACGGTCTGCATGATGGTCGCATAATTGATATTGGTCGTCGTCGGCAAAGCGCCCTGACGTACCGCTTGATAAAATGCAGTTAGATCCGTCTCTCCGGGTACGTCGGTATGCGGCGTATCCTCTAGGATATAGGTAAACGGCATGCATTCTACTTGGTGATCTTTATAATATTGGGCTGGCAAATCAGCGGTGGAATCCGTAATCAGATGAAAAGGGTTCATATATAACCTCCGAGAAAAATATACTATACAATATATCAAAAATTGCATAAATTGCAAGGGAGTTAGACAAAACAAAGGGGGAAGCCCTTGACAAAACGAGACGTTTCCCCGTACATTAAAAAGAAATAGCACCGCTATTTCCTTATGTTCGGCATGATGCCGGGCGGAGGAGAAAACCATATCAATTCGCCAAGGAGGCATTGCAATGTATCTGGTTTCCAAACGAGCGGCCCAAGTGGCTGGTTCGCTGACGTTGGCCATCGACGGCAAAGCAAAGACCATGAAACAGCAGGGCATAGACGTCGTAAGCTTTGGGGCGGGAGAACCTGATTTTGACACCCCTCTGCCAATCCGCCAGGCGGCTGTACGCGCTATGGAGCAGGGACAGACTCGATATACGCCGGCGCGGGGTACGCTAGCGCTGCGCCAAGCCATTTGTGAAAAGCTGGAGCGCAGGAACCATCTTTCCTATACGCCGGAAGAGATTGTGGTAACCAACGGCGCAAAGCAGGCGTTACACGATGCGTTTTGTACTGTTTTGGAGGAGGATGACGAGGTCATTCTCATGACCCCGTGCTGGGTAAGCTATACTGAGCTGATCCGCATGGCAGGCGGTGTACCGGTACTGGTGGAACGTAGGCAGGAAGATGGCTTCGCGCTGGATATAGAAGCGCTGGAATTGGCAGTAACGGAAAAAACAAGGGCAATTTTGGTCAATTCGCCGGACAATCCATGCGGTGGCGTGTTTGCAAGAGAGGAACTGGAAGCGCTGGCGGATCTTGCTATTCGGCATGATCTTATCGTTATTAGCGATGAAATCTATGAGGAGTTTATCTATGAGGGGGAAAAGCCGCCCTCCATCGCGGCAGTGCGTCCTGAGATGAAAG